>JBBRES010000039.1:0-15806 GCA_038202665.1 Kapaibacterium sp. (SeqCode)
ATGGTGAGCGATCCGCCAAACCATGCAGCGATTGCAGCGGCAAGACACGCAACACCGAAGTTTGCCAGAACAAAGCCAGGCGTGATTACTTCAAGAATGAACAGGACGATGGCGGCAACAAGCCACAATTGCATTTCTGTCATTGATACACCTCATAGGCTTCTGCATTCAATCCCTGGCGCCGCAAAAATTCTGCGAACATGCGCTTGTAATTCTGAACCGACGGACTTGCCCTGATGGCCGAATTGAACGATTGAAAAGCGTCGTAAACCAGACCTTGATCTTCGCAGGCCGTGGCCAGAATGAGTGAACTCACGGCCGATTCCGGCTCCACAAGATCTGACGCCACATCGTTGAGTACTTCTTCAGTTGATGCACGCTCAGTTCCAACAAGCCGGAACAAACCGTAGTCATCAGAGCGGAGTCCTCCGTTTGACGCGCTCTCTACACGCCAGAAATGCAACTGCCCGTCTGCAACACCTATCTGGCTCAAGGCGAGCACCATGAACGTATCACGCGTCACTCGCTCGAACACTGTCTGATCTGTTCGTCCGGTGATGCGCACACGGTACTCGGCGGTTGTAGGATCTCGATGCCACGAGAACTGCACCGTGTCGCGCAAGAGGCGCGTGGTGCGTGGCATCACGACCATGATCGATGAACTCGACGACATACTGTTGTAGGCCAGCACTGCCAAGTGTTGTGCATCTCCAAAACCACCAACTGCTTTTGCAAGTGTATCCACCGCGCTCACGTCATCACCCGCCGCACGCTCAACAGCACCCGTTACACGCATGTTCGCACGGTGCTTGTCCCGAAACGCAATTGGCTCTTGTGTTTCTGTGAGTTCATTCACCACATACGAGGCAAACTTTGAGTTCACACTACCACTTTTCTTGGTGGCCATCTTGTCGAGATCCTTCACACCATACGTGCCTGCCTTGCGAAGCTCAAGGGTCCGACCGTTGCTGTGGACTAAGCCCACATAGCCGCCGCTTCCAACCGTGATCTTGTCTGCGAGTGCAAGGACCGTGCCAATGGTGAGTTTCGGGCTACGTGTTGACGAAGCCGATCCACGTACGGCAATCACTTTTACGGAATTCTCTGCAAAGGCGGCAAAGGAGGCAAGGATGCCGACAAGAAGGAGTACGGTCATTGATCTCATGTTGTCCTCTTCTTCGTTGTGAATCGTCGAGAGAATTTTTCGCGTGCGCTAAGAACGATCTTCTTGATTGAATCACGATACAAATCGTGAACTGTGCCCACAAGGGCAACACCGAACAGTGATGGTGTCAGATAGAGCTTGTAGTTGTAGGCGGCGAAGACTGTTACCAAGAGGTAAAAAATCAAGACCGACTGTCCCAGTTGCAAAATCAAGGCGATCGTGTCGTACCAGTTCTCGATGTGTGTAAACACAAACGAGAAAATCATCACGTTCACCATTAAGAGGAGAAGGCCAATCACCATGCCCGTTGGAAGGCTCATCTTGTTGATATAGTCCCCTCGCAGAATCATCGACAAAACATTGGCGTGAACAACAATACCATACATGTCTGGATAACTTCTCCCAACGTATTGTGGATTCAGCGGCGTAAACAACGCGTCTTCGAGCGAGGGCTCGGAAAACGACGGACCCAGATAACCCATCAACACGATTTTGTTCTTCAAAAAGGAGAGGTCGGCAGTGCTATCCATAGCAAGATCGACATCTACGGTGTAGAACGACGAAAGATTCCCTCGGTAGTTCACCACTTCTGTTGCGTTCTGCCGACGTAAGGCGTTCTGCTTCGCAGTCTCATTCACGAGGCCGGCCATCACGATCGGGAATGACTCCTCCCTGCCGCCTTGGTACGTTTCCGAAAAGCTTACTTCGCGACATGTCATAAATGCCGCTTGCTGATCCACCACAAGATTTGCAAATCCATGCTTTGTGACGGAGTCGAACATCGGATGGCTCAGTTCAAGGGTATCGAATTCCTGCGTAGCTCGTTCTGCATCTTTTGCTTCTTCGGTTTTGTACGACACTTTACTGACAAGCACAACACTCCCCACCTGACGGAACGCGTCTGCTAAGAGCGAGTCTCCCGTGGGATCTTTGGGCATGCGGAAAAATGCATCGATGCCGATGGCCTTGGGGTGATACTTCGAGATGTTGTGGAGTTCTTGCGCGACCTCTTCGCGTGAAAGTCTGCCGATGTTGACGATCACAATGTTGGAATCGAAAAACGTATGAGAATCGTCGCGGAACTCGGTAAACACCATGTCCGTGAGATCTAGGTCGCCCAAGGCCTGCGCCACCGGACTTAAAAACGAAAGGTTTTGAGGGAGGAAGAAGAGCGTGGCCACGGCTACGCAAACCCCAAGGGTGACCATGAGATCGTCGAACGTGAAGAGTCTTCGCCAGAGCGGTTTCATACGGTCCCTCGGATTGACCACGAAAATGCCACAAGGAAGTGTGAACAGCAACCTTTCCTTCTAACGGATGGCGCGTATATTGTCGCTTATGACAGCTTCGCGATCGATTTTCTCCCCCGTCGTCACCCACCTCTCCAACGGTATAGCCGTTATCTGCGACGTTGTTCCGTCTGTGGAATCCTGCGCGGTTGGCGTCTGGATTAGCGCCGGAACGCGCGACGAGCGCCGGAACGAAGCCGGCGTCGCCCATTTTGTCGAGCACACGTCGTTCCGTGCTACAGCCAACCGTACAACCCAGCGTATCGCCCGTGAGTTTGAGAACGTGGGGGCCTATGCAAATGCCTACACCACCAAGGAAGAAACCTGCTACTACGTCCGCACGCTCAGCAAGCATTTGCCCAACGTGTTTCGTACGCTGGCCGACGTGGTGTTGAATCCTATGTTCAAGGACCGCGACGTTGAAAAGGAACGAACGATTATTGCCGAAGAGATCAAATCGTACGAAGACGAACCCGAAGAACTGATTTTCGATATAGGCGAACAGCAACAGTTTGGCAAGCACGTTTTGGGTGTGCCCATCGTTGGCTCGCTGGAATCAGTTTCGAAAATTTCTGCGGATGACGTCCGCGACTTCCATCGCAAACATTATCACGCTGGTGCTATCACGATCTGTGTTTCTGGCAACGTAGACCCCGAGGCGTTCACTGCCTTGGTGGTAGAGTTGTTCGGTGGTATTCAACGCAATAGCTCTCGCTATAAGCGCACAACACCACCGTCCGTGGAGCCTTCTACGATGACGATTCACCGAAGCACTCAGCAAGCGCATGCGTTGTGGCATGTGCGCACACAGGGACATCAGGCACCCGACCGTTGGGCGTTGCAGATTTTGAATGTGATCTTGGGCGACGGAATGACGTCACGTTTGAACGTACGATTGCGCGAATCAAAGGGTCTTGCGTATTCCGTGTATTCGCAACTGCAGTTGTTTGCGGACTGCGGTGTGTTTGCAATCTACCTTGGAGTAGAAGAGCGCAAACTGAACAAGGCACAAGACATGGTGGCTCGCGAGCTCCGCTCTCTCAGTGACGTTGGCGTTACGAAGGCTGAACTTGCACGCGCTAAGGAGCAGCTACGAGCCAGTAAGATTATGTCGCTCGAATCGCTCACCCAACGCATGACCATGCTTGGTAAAGGCATGTTGGAAGACGGCGAGCCAGAAGATCCGTACAAGGTATTGTCCTTTATCGATGCCGTCCGACTCGAAGAATTGAATCGCGTGGCTGCTGCAATCTGCAATCCCGATCTCTGGAGCACTTGCATCATCATGCCTACGAATGCAGACGCCGATGCAGTTCACCTCTGAGCAACAAGCAGCCCTCGCCCTTGATCGTCATCTGGCGGTAACGGCCAATGCCGGGTCCGGCAAGACGAGTGTGCTCACGCAACGATTCATTAGCATCCTCCTCGACAACAACACGGATCTCCGTCACGTCGTCGCCATCACATTCACCACTAAGGCCGCGGCCGAGATGCGCCGCAAGGTTCGTGAAGAGCTGGTTCGAAGAAAGCACGAGGGCTCCGATCTAGCAAGACTCACAGAGCTTACACGAACCATCGGCTCTTCACGAATCAGTACGATCCATTCGTTTTGCGCTTCACTCTTACGTCGGTATGCCCACGAAGCAGGCATCGATACAGATGTGCGCGACATCACAGAACGCGAAGCCTACGTGCTGAAACGCGACGCTGTGAGCAAAGCAATTCGTTCATGGCTTCACGACGAACCTCAGCGAAGGATCCGCGCCCTTCAGTTATTTGATGAGATTTCTATCGACGCCGTTGAAGGCATCGTGCAACGCTTAACGGCAACGTCGGAACGTCGCTCTGCGCTACGCGCGTGGTTCGATCAGACTCCGTCGATCACCAACCTTGCAGAGCAACGACTCAGCATTGTACAAACCATGATTCTCGAATGCACACAGAGTTGTGTGAATGCAGCTGCCGCCATGGCCGTGCGATTGCTGCACGACGAGCCCGAGAAAAAGGCGCGCGACTACGTTTCCGCCATCACGAGTCTTCGCGCTCAGCTCAACACGGCGAGCTACCTCGATGCTACGGCACTTGCTCAATCGGCATTCGACGTTCTAAACGTTCCGTATACACTCGAAGGACTACCGAAGAAGAAGCCTTCGTGGTGTCAGCTACTCCACGCTCTCCCACCTAGTACTACCGTCAGGCAGCTCCGCACGTTCGCCTCCTTCACTTCCAACGAAAACGACGAACAACAACTGCGCTTTGCTCAGACGCTCCTCGAAATGTCCGAACTCGCTGCCTTGCACTATGAGGCAGCGAAAAGGGAGCGAGGCGGCATGGACTTTGACGACATGATGACGCGCGCGCGCGATTTGTTGTTGATTCCAAGCGTGGCTGCCGATGTTCGAAAGAACATTCACTTTCTCATGATCGATGAGTTTCAAGACACGAATCCGTTGCAGTACGAAGTGGTGCGATTACTGGTGCCGGATCTCGACCCAACACGTGTTGAAGAGCATGTTCCCAACCTGTTCTTGGTGGGCGACGCAAAGCAAAGCATCTATGGCTTTCGTGATGCCGACGTGCGAATTTTTGATAGGGCGTGCGACGAAATCGACGTGGCGAATGCACGCAAGGGTCTGCCTTCCGGAAGAATCACCTTGCGCCATTCGTTCAGAATGGCGCCTCCACTTGCAACGGCCGTGAATCGCATCTGCGAAGACTGCTTTACACAGCAATCCGATTTCGATGTGGTGTATGAGCCCCTTGTTGCGGGTAGAGATATGTCGGGCACCAACAACCTTGGTACCATGCACATGCTCTTCACAGATCGCACAACGTCCAAGCACATGGGCGAAGCAACACACGTGAGCAACATGATCTGCAAGATCTTGAATGGCGCCGTAGAGAACATCGTTGCACGTCCGGGCGATATCGCCATCCTCACGCGAACCGCGTCGTTCTTTGAAGACCTCGGCACGGCCCTTCGTGAAGCGGGCGTTCCCTTTCAAGTGCATGGTGGACGTGCCTTCTTTTCACGTCCGGAAGTAGCAGACATTCGCGCACTCCTCACGTTCGCGTCAGATCCATCCGACGACGTTGCCCTTGCCACCCTCCTTCGCTCACCGATTTGTTGCTGGACCGATGCAGACATCTTGAAGGCAATGCAACGATCGACTGACTCGTTGTGGAGTGGCGTCGAAGATGGCAGCACAAGAACATTGCTTGCGCGGTGTGTTGAAGACATTCACGTACTTCAACCATCTGTCTTTGTACGACGTGCACTCGAAGAGGCTGCCTGGTATGCGACTGTTGCAACTGATCCGCGTTGTGAGCAAATCATCACAAACGTCGAAAAGGTGCTTGCTATTCTTCGCGACGAAGCGGCGCGCGGTATACCAACACTGCGCGATATGATTGCCGCCATTGCTGTGCCAGCCACTGCCGATCGTGAAGCGGAAGGTACGTTTGAAGCAGATGCATCCGCCGTGCAGATCATGACACTCCATGCGGCCAAGGGCTTAGAGTTTCCTGTGGTGATCCTTGCAGGGATCAACAATAAGGGAGGAATGGGCAGCACCGATGTGTGGACGGATAGTCTTGGCCTTACGCTCTCGCTACCGAAGTTCGATTTTGATCCAACATCGCCTCTTAAGGCACACGAACGATTGCCCAACGCCGTGCACTCGATGAACAGCATCGTCGACGACGAGAAGGGCGAAGCAGAGGACAAGCGTCTTCTCTATGTTGGCCTTACGCGCGCAAAAGATCACTGCGTCGTGAGTTTGCCGTACACGCGCACAAAAGCAGGGATAGGCACCTCGTATGGCATTGGCGCACTGCTGATGAACATGCTTGAAGGACAGGGTATTCGTCTCGATCTCGAGCCACCAACAGACCGAATTATGGGATCGATTCAACCGTGGTACGATACGGACGAACAGCAAACTTTTCAACGTATCGCAACAACACCAACTGACGTGATATCGCTCGATGCTCCCATCGATGCACGTCCGGGTGTAGACATTATCTACGTTACAGATCTGCTCGACCAACGTGCATTGGAAGATCACGCATCGGATGTAGGAGATGCAGACCGCGGTGCGGCATTTGGAACGATTGTCCATGCATTTCTGCAGCGCACCGTACCGCGCAGTGCGGCACATCTCGATATCGAAGAAACGTTTCGAGTGCTTCGGGCAGATCCGTTGATACAGGTCGAAGTCGGGCTACATGCAGAGCAAGAGGTTCGCCGTGTACTCGCGTCCGCCCACGTGCGAGACCATGCACATGCGCTAAGCGAGGCATCGTATGAGCAGACCATCGCCTCAGAGATTGATGGAACGGTGGTGTTGGGCACGATGGATGTACGTCTGCACACAAGTGCCACCTCGGTTGAAGTGTGGGATTGGAAGACCACGTCTGTTGCAACAGTTGCAGACCGCGAGGCTGCGGCGCATGCCTATCGGTCGCAGTTATGTGCGTATGCATGGATGTGTTTTCAAGCGAATCCAGAATTGCAGCGCGTAACCGGGAAGATCCTTTTCACGCGCTACGCTTCGAATGCAGATGATTCGTGGATTCATACGTTGGAATGGAAGCGCGAGGATCTTGGCGATATGCGCTCGGAGATTTTACGTGCGATAGACCGAACGGTGGAGCGACGAATGCGACGCTCAGGCCTGTTGTAGTGCGGTTCCTGCGGCAACGGCACTCGACCATGCCCACTGAAAATTATATCCTCCGAGCCATCCCGTTACGTCAACAATTTCACCAATGAAGTAGAGTCCGGGCACTGCACTTGCCTCCATGGTTTTGCTCGACAGAGCACGCGTGTCCACGCCGCCACGCGTCACCTCCGCCTTTGCAAACCCTTCTGTTCCCGACGGCAAGATCATCCACGATTGCAATTGCTGCACGATTTCCTCAAGTGCTGCGCGTGGTGTTTCGTTCACGATTCCAGAGAATCGTTCATCTGGCCACAACTGTGCGAAGCGCTTCGTCAGTCGGTGACCGATAGCGGTCGCTATACTACGTCGGTCTCGCTGATAGTCCGGAAACAATGTCTGCCATGTATCATCTGGCAATACATCAAGCGTGAATGCTTCGCCGTGCTGCAAGTAGGAAGAGATCTGGAGAATGGCAGGTCCGCTCAACCCTCGATGCGTAAAGAGCACGTTCTCTCGAAACGCCACATCCTGAGCCGCTGCTACTGCATCAACACTTACGCCACTGAGTGCGCGGTACTGTTGTACGGTAGACTCGTCAAAGGTAAGAGGCACAAGTGCTGGCTCTGGCGTGAGCACGGGCACGTCGAAATGCGATGCGATGCGATAGCCAAGGTCTGAAGCGCCGAGCGACGGAATGGAGAGTCCGCCTGATGCAACAACGACGGCGTGCGAAGTGATGGGGCCGACGGATGTTTGCGTGGTAAACACATCGGACTTGCGAACGCTCGAACAACTCGCGTGGAGGATTGTTCGAACGTTAGCGAGCGAACACTCCTTCTGTAGCATATCAATCACTTGTTGCGCAGACCCATCGCAGAACAACTGTCCAAGCGTTTTCTCGTGCCATGCAATGCCGTAGGCGTCGACTAAGGCGATGAAGTCGAGTGGTGTGTACCGAGCAAGTGCAGATCGACAGAAGTGAGGATTGGCCGACAGGAAGTTCTTGAACGTCACGTCTCTGTTCGTGAAGTTGCACCTACCTCCTCCACTAATGCGGATCTTCTTTCCAACGGCGTTGTTGTGTTCCACCACCACAACACTCTTCCCCGTGCGCGCGGCCACAGCAGCGCACATCAGGCCCGCCGCTCCACCGCCAATGACAACAACGTCTACGGTGTGCTGCACTTACTTCACAATGATGAGTGACTTCGTTTCGGCATAGACACCGGCGCTAAGTCGAACGTGGTACGAGCCGCTTGGCAACTCCGACGTTTCGAAACGCACAACATACTCTCCGCCACGAAGCGTTGTAGAGCCATCCAGCAGTAAGCGTACAAGCACGCCATTCCCATCGTAGATGGCGGCCGTCACCGGAACCGTTTCTTGCATGCGGAAGACAAGCGTACCAACATCGTTTACGGGATTCGGAAGAACGCTCATACGAGGCGTCCCAACGGTAGAGAACTCAACGACTGTCAGATCGCACTTCCCTGCCGTGATAAACGGCGTGGTGAGGCCTTGTGGCAGCACTGTTAGGAACATCAGCGAATCTGTCGAAAAACTCGATGCCGTAACGTTCAGATCTGTTCGCGAGAACTCCGGTACCGTCACGAGGAAGCGCACGTCTACAAGACGTCCCTTCTGCACGGTATCAGCGCCGCGAACTTGAATCTTGAGTGTGTCGTTTACTTGAGTAACCGTCATGCCAGGCTCAACCGGATTGACGAGCGAGAGATACTTCAACGAGCGGGGCACGTACTGAAGATCGACGTCGAAATTCAATCCATTCAGCCAATACGTTGTTCCTCCATACACCGCCTGGAAATCTCTCTCTACCATAATCGGAACGGTAATCGTATCGCCGATGGTGCCGCCCAACGAATCAGGGATCCAGAACGTACGCATGGCAGCAAAGTTCACGGCGAAGTCGGGTGCGTAGCCAACGCCGGCGATCTTCGTGGTGTCGCGCGTTTCGCACGGATTCATACTCACGGCGTAGAACGATGAATCGAAGGAGCTGTCGGCGCGCGGACAGAATCGAAGTGTTGCCACAACGGAATCTCCCGGAGCCACGGTATCTCCAAGAGGCGGCACGGTGGAAAGGATTGTCACGAACCGCGGTAGGTCCAACAAGTCGTCCACTGTGTGCTTCACGTCGCCGATGTTGTAAATGTTCACCGTACGATCTACACATTCAAGAATGCGAACACTATCAAACTGGACGTTCGATCGGATCTCGAGCTCTGACTTCAAGGCAAGGACTGTTGCTTCGTCGTTGCCTGCGATGTTCTTGTACAACAACACATCTTCGGTATCGAAGTTGATACTATCTACCGTGATCTTGCTATTCACCCGGTTGTTCGCAACGGTTACGAAGCGTGCAACGACAAATGGCTCAAGAGAATCTACGCGACAGAAGTTTTTGCAGAGCACGTCGGTACCACCGTATGGCGACGCAGAATCTGACAACGCCGGTGTGTAGGTAACGTCGCCCGAGTACGACGTACACGTTCTGCTCAACACCGCAGAAGAGATATCCAACAAGCGCAATTGCGTTGTGTCGTACCCAAATCGGAACATGATATCCACAACGCTTGCTTGGATTGTTCGCGTTGCGTAGACGGGCACGATGAGCGTATCGCACGAGATAAAGGCCAATGTGTCCGGCGCCACTCGTTTTGGATCAAACGCAAAGTTCAAACCGAATGTGCGGGCATATCCCGACCCTGTTACAAGCACCGTTGTGTCTTTGTCTGCACAAGGATTGCTCACATGCAGCACCATACGGGCCTTGTACAGACGTGGCGCGCGTGGACGGATCTTGACGGTGATCATCGCTGAATCACCTGGATTGACAACGATTGGGAATGGTCTTGTTGGCGGAGAGATCACTTCGAAGACCCGTTCGTTGGGTTCGAAGGTGATTGAGTCGATCACGATCTGATCTTGCGCAGGATTCGTGAATACATCGGGGATTTTGATCTTCACCACTTGCAGCGGACTAAGAGTGTCGACGGCCGTAGGCGGGAAGCCCGTCACCACTGGCGTTGGCTTGTACGATATCGATCTCTTGCCAGCGAGGAACGTTTGCGTTTCTTTCGCCCATTTGCTGCCCCTTGCCTTCACATGCATCATTGCTCGGCAATCGATGTACTTGTCTTCGGCCGGCGTGCGTGGACAGAATTTCAGGAGAACTGTATCTCGAGAATTCGGCGGGATGGCATACGGAAGTGTTCCTGTTGGGGAGTACTTCGACGTCCACGTATAGAACTGCGGCGTTCCACCAGGCGTGGCCGCAGAGTCGATCCAAATCGAATCAACGGTCATCGGATAGACGAGCGACGCGTTCAGCAACGGCAACATCCGCTCCGTGCATTCACACGGACGGATATATCCGAAGTTGATCAAGCTTAGTGCATTCTCAAGCTCGATAATCACGCCTCTTCCTGAAAGTGACCCCATCGATGTGATCTTACACGGCGAGTTACTCACGGCCGTAATGTTCCCTGAGTAGGACTGCGATGCAGTAGGCGCGAACTCCACGATAAGTGATAGTGAATCGCGCGGATTCATCAAGAGTGGCGTTGGCTTTGACTGACTGATGATCGTGAAGCCCGGATCGATCAGGATGGTGTCGAGTAGCACGGGCAACGTTGACGTATTCTCCATCACCACGGTCATCTGTCTCTTGTCTCCCACTTCGAGTGTGCCAAATGCACTGAGCTGCGTGACGAAGATCTTAGGCGTTGCACTCGTTGCTATGAGTTGCACCTGCCAATCAACGGTTGACGGAGACTTGTAGCGAATGAATCCCCGGTCCGCTCGGTCACGCGTGAGATCGTTTGGTCGGTAATTGAATTTGAACTTCAGTGAGTCGCGACCCGGAATCGTAAACGTCGACCACGGCAAGGGGGGCTCTACGGCGGTAAGGCGTCCACCACTTTGATCGATGAAGAGCACGTTTGTGATCGTTTGTGGATCGGGCGTGATGTTAACGATGTACACTGAATCGTAGGCGTCTCGGCAGGCCACAACGTTCTCCAACTCCATCACGAGTGGACTAAACCGGAAGATGTCGAGGTTGCCCTTACCCTTGAGTTCAATACAGTCTACCACGAAGCAGTTCAATTCGTAGAGGCAGAGCTTGTCTATGTAGTTCAGCGAGTCTGTTGGGCGGAAGGTGAGTGGTATCACCACGCTATCGTTTGGAAGGATTGTGCGCGATGTACCAGCAAGTAGCGCGAACGCTTCTCCGCGCTCTACATACAAGCTCACGCGAAGCGTGTCGACGCTTCGGTTGTATGCGGTGACGTTCAGGTTCTTTTGTTGACCTACAGTCACAACACCAAAGTCGAGACTCTGAATACTCCACTGCACACGATTATCACGTCCCCGCCCTGTTACCTTGATCACCTTCTCGATCGTACAACCTTGAATCTTAGCGCGGATAACCACGGAGTCTGTGACGTTACCGGGACTGCGCGGACGGAAGCGAATGGCAATCGGCTGATATCCCGTATTCGGTTGCAGTACTTTGGGAAGCGTGATCCGGTAGTGTGTGAAGTCTGGTGGAACGCCAATGGAATCAATCGTCACAGGAGCAGTAGAAAGGTCCTTCCATACATAGTACTGCGGACTGCTGATGCCGCCCGGACATGTAGGTTCGAAGTTCATCTGATCTATACGCTTCGTACCTGAAGAGTTGCGTATCGATATCACTTCTTGCGTGCGACCCTTGAGCGCTACGTAGAGAAGAGGGTTGCATCGGTCATCAGACTCAACACGAAGCGTGTCGAGATAGTCACCCGATGTGTCTTGCACAAGACTCCGAATCGTTACCGTAATACAGGAGTCTGGTGCAAGTACAATTGGAAACGAAAGGCCGATCACCGAGAACCGTTTCGGGAAGACGTTGTAGAGTTTTGAGATCGATACTGTGCGTGGACTTCCCAGTCTGCGCGTGTTGTTACAGATCCGAATGGTACTGTCCATCGAGTTCGTCTCTTTACATCCCACGTACAGTGTGTCGTAGGTGATGTTGCCGCGATTATAGGCCAGCTCTGTGTTGCGCACGAGTTTGAACGGCACTCGAATCGTCGGGCCACATCGGTCTGCTGGATTGATATCCAACGTGTCTTGAAACGCACCAGTATTCGTCCCGTTGTACACCACCGTTATCGTCACCGGCTGATTCGGTGCCGCCGTGATCGTTCCCGTTGGCGTGACCGTAAATCTGTTCGCATCAATACCGCGCATGCGTATGGTAAAGCTGCTTCCGCACACTCCTGTATCTGTTAGCATGAGCGTCCACGTTGCAGTGTTCACGCATTGGAGTGAGTCCACAATCACCGCAGGAGAAATCTTTACAGGTCGCGCTGGTGCACGATCAGACTTTTGATTCGTGATCCCAGCACGCAACAGTCCGCGAAAGTTATTACCAGTGGCATCGCACAACGGCGACACATTATTATTCACGTCTTCATTGCATCGCCAGTACATGCGTATGCCATTCTCGTTGCCGTTCAACGAGCGATCCTTCCAACACAAAATCTCGTTTGGCGTGAGGGCGCGTTCCCACACGATCACTTCGTCCATGTAGCCTTTGAACGTGCGATTCTTTCCTATGTCGTTCGACAACGCATTGCACGAGCCCACTTGCATGGGCAGGTCTTTCCGTTCCAACGAGCGCAGGTACAGTGCAGGATAGGTGTTGTTTCGAACAGGTCCACCGGCCAAGACTCCATCGATATAGATAGATGCTGTTTGCGAAGCACCATCGAACAGAGCGGCCACGTGTTGCCACTGTCCATACGACACACCATTCGGAACGCGCACGATGGTGTTATCTGCTGCGCCAAGCTTGGTGCCATCACCGCTCACTTCAAAGACGAGGTCGTTGTTCACGTCTATATAGAGTACGAACACATCGTTGTTGTCGTCGGCCGGACCCCACAGTCCACCCAAATACACTCTACTTCCCTGCTGCCGTTCCGCCTTCATCCACATTTCAAACGTAAGAGCTTGCTGACGATCCTTGATTGGCTGCGCTTCTACGTCTACGTACTGCGCACCACGTCCATCGGTGACTTGCGAGTACAAGGCATTTCCGATGCACGTCTTCTTTGCCCCGGCATCGCATCCGGCGGGGAATTGGGCAGAAAGGGTCAAGGCCGTTGAAAGGGCGGTAAGGAGCAAGGCCGCGAGGCGAGCGTAACGTCTGGTCATGAGCGTCCAACTTGATGGTACGGCAATATTCGCCGACAGCCTCAGAAGTTACGAAATGAGTGGTTTCGGTGTATTTTTTCGGACGTCAAATCAACAGGAACCGACAATGCCCCGTTTTTACCTTCTCCTGCTCGTCAGCGTGATCACTTCTCTTGCCGCCGGTGCTCAGTCTTCGCGAGATCTTGCCGTGCTGGCTTCTGCCACGGTAAGCGAGTCTCCCAAGCCAACGATCACCCTTCGGTGGAATCGAGACGATTATGCGAAATCGTATCTGATCTGGAGAAAGTCTAAAACAGACCAAGCATTCCCTACCGCGACGATTGCTTCGTTGGATTCCACGGCCAAGTTTTTCGTGGACGAAGACGTGACTGTTGGCACTGGATACGAGTATCGCATCGTGAAGCATTGCATTCAGCAAGTGGGCATAGACACAACCACAAAGAAACCCATCTACAAAGTGTACGACGCTACTGGCTTTTTGTACTCGGGAATCAAGGTACCGAGTGTAGACCGTGGTAGGGTGTTGGTGCTTGTTGATACAACTCTTGCGGCATCACTTGCCTCTGGCCTTGCCACCTTACGAACAGACCTCGAGTCGGAAGGGTGGACTGTTTCCGTACGCTACGGCCCACGTGCAGAGTCGTTCGATTCTGGTGCAGTGCGCCGCGTGCGAGACATTATTCGCGAAGAGTATCGCAAGCCATCGCAAGACCTGAAGTCATTGTTCATTCTGGGGCACGTTGCTGTTGCGTATTCGGGGATGATCGCACCGGACGGACATCCTGATCACCTAGGTGCTTGGCCTGCCGATGTGATCTATGGTGATCCTGAAGGATCGTACGGCGACGCGTTTGTCAACAAGACTGGTGTGCGTGCAGCTCAAGTGAATGTACCGAAGGACGGAAAATTCGATGAATCAGGTATTGCTTTCGCGCCGAAGCTCGCTGTAGGTCGCGTAGACTTCTTCGATATGCCGGAATTCAAACTGTCGGAAGTTGAACTTCTGAATCAATACCTGAAGAAGGACCACGACTTCCGCACGAATACATGGAACGTTCGCGCTGGTGGATTTGTGGACGATAATTTTGGCGCGAGTGGATACCCCGAGGCATTTGCATCGAGCGGGTGGAGAACCATGTCTGTGTTTGGTGGTGATACGAGTGTGACGGCCGGCGACTTCTTTGGCTCGCTTGGTGGACCGCAAACGTATATGTGGTCGTATGGATGCGGTGGTGGCACAGACGTTGCTGCGGGCGGTGTTGGAAGCACAACAGACTTTGCAACGAAGCCTGTGTATGCTGTATTCACCATGCTCTTTGGTAGTTACTTCGGTGATTGGAACACGAAGAACAATTTTCTGCGAGCACCACTTGCCTCGTCGTTGCGAGCACTTACGAGTATATGGTCTGGACGTCCACACTGGTACACGCATCACATGGCACTGGGCGAATCCATTGGCTACAGCACGGTGATTTCACAGTTCAATACAACCATAGAGGTAAACAGAGTAGGTACCTACTACCCACATCTCTACTACACGGCGTCTGGTGCTTCGATGCAGACAAGTGGAGATCAGTTGGTGCACATTGCGCTCATGGGCGACCCCACGTTGCGTGCTTAGATGTCGGTGATTCCTGCGCCCGCACAGGCAAGTGCAACAACGCTCTACCCCAACATGGTCAAGCTCACATGGCTCGCGCCTGCAGGCGGATCTGAAGGCTACATGGTGTACCGCGTTCGCAAGAACATCACAAAGCTCTTAACGAAGTTGCCGATTACTGCAACACAGTACGTGGATTCGTTAAGCAACGAGGGCGGCCTTACGTATCTCGTCCGAAGCTGCAAACTCCGCAGCACGGCAAGTGGCACGTACTACGATGCGGGCAAGGCCGCAGTGATAACGGTAACAACTACTGATGTTGCAACGGAAGAAATCGATGCATCCACTGCCGTAAGCATTGCACCGAATCCTGCATCGAGCGATGCCGTGATCACCGTTGCAACGTCTGCGAGTGGCGACGTTGTGGTGAGCGTACACGATATCACCGGTCGAATGCTGGAGTCGTGGCACCTTGCAGACGTAAGCGCCGGTTCTGCATCCATCACCTGGAACACGACGAACGTTGCCACAGGCAGATACATCGTGCGTATGACGCAGAACGGTCACGTCACCACGCAGACTGTTGCTGTGGTGCGGTAGATGATTTTTTGTTGGAAGCGAATTTTGCAATGAGCAACAATGTACTGCTGCGTCATTAGGCATTGTTATCGTCGGCGAGCACAAGTTCACGAAGACCGAAGACGTTCAGAAGTTCGCGGTCGATCTCAACGCCATGGTGCACGGTGGTATCATCGCAATCGCAGTGGGCGATCAGTCTACTGAAGTGACGCAGACGGGCAGCACGGCGAGCTCAAACTTTTACGGCGCACTCATTTCGATGATGCATGAAGAGATCACGCACT
>JBBRES010000040.1:0-15592 GCA_038202665.1 Kapaibacterium sp. (SeqCode)
GGCCAAGTGCCGCCATGAGGGTGAAGGACGCAACGCGCAGCCCCATGATGGACATGCCATCTGGAGGCTCTGCAAGCAGTAGTTCGGACGCACCGGTGCTGGTCGAGGCCATACAAATGGCCACCACCAACGACACGATGCGGAACGTATGTGTGAAAAGCGCTCCGTTGATCACGTCGCCGTACTCACCAACTGTATGTTACAAAACACTGTAGCGAACGGTGAGTATAGCTCACTTCCTCAAGAATGACTGGTAAACAAAGATAGGATAAAGCCAGGATTGGTAATTTGGTACGAACTCCTCGCACCACTATTGTACGCATGACCCGTTCCCTACGCCTATTTGCCCTGTGCCTTGCCACCCTCGGCATCGCATCAATTCGGATGAACGCAGACTTTAACGACTATGTTCGTTTGGGTCCCGATCAACTCCGAACCATTGTTCCATCCTCCACACGTGAGGTTGTCGACCTAAGCGGTCCCTGGCAACGGGAGATCGACGGGAAGGCGGAAGGGATCGTATCTTTGCCCACTACCGAGACCCAACAAGGTAGAGTGGTCTATCGTCGAACAGTTCGCATCGACGCCGAAATGCTGCAATCGCATTCTTGGCAGTTGTACTTCCTCGGTGTGACCGACGAAGTCGAACTCCGTATCAACAAACGGTTCGTCCAACGCTATCCCGGCGGAATGGTCCCCTTCTCTGCTCGTGTACCTGAACGACTTTTTGTGAATGGTACGAACGAGATCGAACTCGTCGTGAATTCCTATGGTGAGAAAACACGACTCGTTGAAATGTTCGCACGCTCCGCACAGAAGAATTCCATGGGTTTGCTGCGTGAAGTGTTCCTTGTAGGTACGCCACACGTTTGGACAAACGATGTGCGCGCCAAAGTGAGCATTGGCGGTAATGGTGCATCGGTAACACTCGGAGCAACAATCACTGGTGGCGCCGTAGAACGGCTGATGTCGAGTGGCACCCCCAGCGACGCCTTAACCTACGGCAAGGCCGGCATAACGGTAGAAGCTGTCCTTAGCAAGACGCGGGGTGGTGATGCTATTGCTCGCAGTGGTGCAACGTCTATTACGATAGAGCGCGCTCGCAGTGCGAACATGGCGTTTCAACTCACTGTTGGGAATCCAGACCTTTGGTCTCCTTCCAGCCCTTCGGTGTACTACGCAACCATCCGCATCGAATACAATGGCGTGCTCGTAGACGAGTACGTAACGACGATCGGACTGCGAACACTTTCCGTTGCGACCATCAATGGCAGTCGCAAACTCATTGTGAATGGTTCGCCCATGACGGTGAATGCGATCGAGTATGTAGAAGAGTATCCGTCGTTGGGTCCGTCTATGTCGTATCGACAGATGGAACAAGACGTGTCTATGATGAAAACGCTTGGCGTGAATGCCGTACGATTCCGCCATGGAAGTCCGCACCCTTACATGCTCGACCTCTGTGATCGATTTGGCTTGATGGTGTTTGTGGAACTGCCAGCAGCAGATATTCCGAAGGCCTATCTACCGCACGAAGAGATCACGGCTCGGATGAAGAATACGGCAGAACGACTGATCACCTACATCGATGCGCATCCGGCCGTGCTTGCCTATGGACTTAGCGAAGGATTGCAAGAAGACGCACAAGAGACTTCAGATTTCCATGCTTCTTTGCTTTCGATTTTCCGCTCGACGGGTTCGAAATTGGTGTACAAGGTTGTTCCGTCATCAGAGGCTCGCGTACTTGTGGATGGTGGATTCGACATAGTGCTCATCAGAACGTGTACGACTGCCGACCGTGCCCACTTTGCCGAGACGCTGAAAGACGTGATGAAACGCACGAGTCGTGCCGCCATCATCTCCTGCTTTGGTGCCGTTGTATCACCAATGAACATGAACGGATTTAGCGATCCGCTTTCTAATGAGGCACAGGCCGTCACACTCCGCGATTGCTATAAAACCACGATGAGTCTTGGATTAGCGGGTATCGTGGTGTGGTCGTTCAATGACTATGCGCTGGAAAAACCAACGATGCTTGTAGACCACGACGATCCCTACGTCTGCACGTCCGGTCTCGTAGACGTATGGCGTCAGCCGCGCGTTTCGTACGCAATGCTCAAGTCGTTGATTAACGACGAAAAGGAACCTCTCCTTCAAGCACGAGATTACTCTGCAGACACGCCGCTGATCTTCATTGCACTTGGTATCATTCTCGCCTTAGTGTTGGCATTCCTCGTGAACCGCTCACGACGCTTCCGCGAATATCTGCTTCGTTCGTTGTTGCGGCCGTATAACTTCTATGCCGACATTCGCGATCAGCGAATCTTGTCGACGGTCCAGACCGTGATTCTAGGAGCCGTCATCGCATTCTGCGTTGGCCTTGTGGATGCATCGCTCGTGTATTTCCTTCGCACAGATGCGCTCGTTGAATACCTGTTGCACATTCTGTTCCCGTCGAATGCCGTGTATGAAGTGTTGCGGTTTGTTGCCTGGCGACCCACCCTTGCGGTCATCACACTCTCTGTTTTCGTCTTTGCATGTATCATGATTCTTGCCGTTATACTTCGCATTTCGGCAATGTTCATCAAAGGCAGAATCTTCTTCCGAGACACGCTCACGATTACGGTGTGGTCTGCACTTCCACTGATCATTCTATTGCCCATTGGAATCACGTTGTATAAGGTGTTGAGCACCGATGCAATGTCTATTTGGGTACCAATCATCATTGTTGGTGTGATCATCTGGTTCCTCTCACGCACGCTGCGAGCAACGGCGGTGGTGTTCGACGTTCGACCTTCGATGGTCTACGGTATCGGAGCTGGCATTTTTGCATTCACAACGCTGGCCTTGGTCTTCTGGTATAACACGTCGTACGGATTTCTTGCCTTCTTGCAGTATTACTGGAAGGTTGTATCGGCATGACGGAGCGTGAACAGATTATCCTTCGTGCGATTGTTCACCTGTACATCCTACACGCCACGCCGGTAGGATCGGGATTCGTTGCTACCTACTTGGAACGAGAACTCAAGTTGAGTCCGGCAACCATCCGTGCCATCATGGCGGATCTTGAGGACAAGGGATTCATCACGCATCCGCACACGTCGGCAGGACGCATGCCTACGGACAAGGGATATCGGTTCTACGTAGACTCACTCATGGACCATGAGAATGTCAGCAACCACGACGCAGATGCAGTGCGTTCGAACTTGCTCCATGCTTCCCGAGAGTCCATTCTCCGCGACGCCTCGCGCGTGTTAGGGTCGCTGAGTCACTACCTAGCACTTGTTCAGATGCCACAATTGGCAAATGTGGTGGTGCGAAAAGTGGAGATGATTCCTCTTTCTTCAGAGCGCATCCTCGTGGTAATCGCACTCGAGTCCGATATCGTACGAACGCTCACGATCGAGACGCAGTCGTTAACGGACTACTCGAACCTTGACGAGATATCGCGCTACATCAACGAACGCAGCAGCGGTCGTTCACTCAACCAACTTGCCAGTGTGTTTCCAGAGATGACAGACAATTCCGACGAGAGAGCACTCATCAGACTGTTCGTCGATCAAGTGTCGAAGTTGCAAGAACCCGCGTCAACACGCTCCGACACAATCCACGTGGCGGGTGCACAAAACTTGATTGCACATCCTGAGTTCGACACAACCGATCGTCTGCGAAGCGTAATCGAGCTTGTCGAGAACGAAGACGTCATCATTCACTTGTTCGGCACAACAGAGGAAAATGGCGTCCGCGTTCGCATTGGGAATGAACTCGCCAATGAGCACCTGCAAGACTACAGTCTCATCTCTACCACGTATAAGATCGGCGCTGCAACAGGATCTGTAGGACTAATTGGACCTAAACGCATGAACTACGCGCGGATGGTCTCGTTGGTGGAGTTCGTGTCGAACGTCATCACCTCCACCTACGGCGGACACTGAGATATCATACAATCTGCCCTCGTTCGTCTACGAGCGGCTCCATGTTTCATTAGCAATGCACAAGACCATGACCGACGATTCAACCATCGAAGAACGCGAAGAACCAACGACGCTTTCGGAACTCGACACCCTTCGCAAAGAAGTAGACGAGTGGAAAGATGTTGCACATCGCAAAGCAGCAGAACTCGAAAATGTACGCCGGCGCTCCATGATGCGAGAACAGGAACTCATGCAATACGCATCAGAACACCTGCTCACGAAGATGATCCCCGTCCTTGACGACCTCGCCGCCGCCGTCGAAGCGTCGGCGGGTTCTACCGACGTTGCATCGATCAAGCAAGGCATCGACATGATCTATGCTAAAGCAACGAAGATCTTTGAGGATGCTGGCGTTCGAACAATTGAAAGCGGCGTCGGACAACCATTCGATGTAGAACGACACGAGGCGCTGATGCACATGCCGTCTGACACCCATCCTGAAGGACACGTGATCCAAGAGGTTCAGCGCGGCTATATGCTGCACGACAAAGTAATCCGTCATGCGAAGGTGATCACATCGGCCGGGAGCGACGCATGACCAATCGGGACTACTATGAAGTGCTTGGCGTTGGGAAGCAGGCGGCGGCTGACGAGATCAAATCTGCATACCGAAAGCTCGCTATGCAGTATCATCCGGACCGTAATCCGGATAACCACGAAGCCGAGAACAAATTCAAAGAAGCAGCCGAAGCGTATGAAGTATTGAGCGATACAGACAAACGCGCTCGGTACGACCGATTCGGTCACCAAGGCGTGAAGGGCGGCGGCCAAGACTATCACGACTTCAATAATGTGAACGACATCTTCTCGATGTTCAGCGACATTTTTGGATTCGGCTTTGGCGGTCAGCAGCAACAACGCCGGCGCGGCGCAGGCGAACCCGGCGCCGACCTAAAAGTGCGCATGCAACTCACACTCGAAGAAGTAGCCTCGGGTGTTGAAAAAACGATCAAGATCAAGCATTGGACAACGTGCGAACCTTGCACAGGTACTGGCGCAGCTCCAGGCAGCGGCACTACCACGTGTGGCACCTGTAACGGTCAAGGAGAGATTCGTCAGGTATCACGAAGCATGTTCGGTCAGTTCATCAACGTTGCCGTCTGTACTACCTGTGGTGGATCCGGAGAGATCATCAAGGAGAAGTGCGCCTCATGCGAAGGTGAAGGGCGTGTACAAGGCGAGACGACAGTAAAAGTCACGATTCCTGCCGGTGTACGCACTGGTAACTATCTGACGGTGAGTGGGAAGGGTCATGCAGGGCGGCGGGGCGGCTCAACGGGCGATGCCTACGTAGA
Organism: Kapaibacterium sp. (SeqCode); assembly: GCA_038202665.1. Lineage (GTDB taxonomy): Bacteria > Bacteroidota > Ignavibacteria > Kapaibacteriales > Kapaibacteriaceae > Kapaibacterium. The sequence continues at coordinate 5,270 of JBBRES010000040.1, forward strand.
GATCGAAGAGAAGGATCATGATCTTTTTGCTCGTGACGAAGACAACGTCTACTTCGATTTGACGGTGGACTTTGCAACGGCGGCACTTGGTGGAGAGCTCGAGATTCCTACACTCTACGGCACGGCCATTCTCAACGTCGAGCCCGGAACGCAACCCGGAACGCTTCTTCGGATGAAGGACAAAGGCATTCCGCACTTGCAGAGCAGAGGCAAGGGCGATCAGTTTGTTCGGTTCTCTGTCTTTATTCCCAAGTCTTTGAACTCGAAAGAAAAACAAGCACTGAAAGATCTCGCCGCAGGCGAGCACTTCCATCCCAAGAAGGGACATAAGAACTCCTTCTTTGAAAAAATGAAAGAAGCGTTCTCGTAGTCGAATGAAACGGGGACGCTTTTACGGAGATACCATGAAGCGTCCCCTTTCCGCCATTCAAACCCTTACAGGATCTACACGAAGCGAGGCCATTGTGCTACTCGTCTTGCTTGGTGGACTCCTTGCCGGCTATGCGATTTCCGTATGGGATCGTGTGCACCAAGCACGGTGGGAGGACAGTGTCGTTGCCCGTGATATCGCGGCCATGCTTGATTCTACAGAACTCCGCTCGGCTTCAGCAGATAGTCTACTGAGTGCCTTCCCTAACGGACCATCTCGCGCTACTTCTAGCGCCGCTGCGCACAAAACGGCACCTCACCCTTTGAACCTGAATTCGGCTCCAGCCTCAGAGCTCGCATCGCTGCCCGGTATTGGAGTGAAAACGGCGGAGAAGATCATCGAGCGACGTGCAATGCGACCGTTCCGAACGCCTGAAGACATTATGGACGTTCGGGGCATTGGACAAAAAAAGTTCGAACGCATGCGCCCGTTCCTGCGAGTGCAGTAACTTCGTGCCTATGAGTATTGCTTCTGTGTACTGTCATCCAGACCGCACGGTGGTCAGCACGTGGGATGTTCGCGAGAACATTCCCGTATTGCTGTCACTTCGTTTTGCGGAATCGCTTTCTGATGCATGGTGGCTTGGATACGAATCGCATCCAATTCCCGACGCCCTCGCCTCTGCTGTAGCGTCATCCGCCGATGTCCGCATTGCGCTACCGCACACGCTCTTCACAACGCTACGATACCCAACAGATGCATCAGAACAACCGGACGATCGCGTGATGTTCGAGTTCTCGATGAATGCGCCCGAAGTTCGACGCTCCACGCATGCCCTTGCCACCTTCCATGGCCTTCAAGGTAGAGCCCACTCCACATGGGACCTTTCCTGTGCCGTAAGCACGCGCATCTTGGATTCCGGAGGGAGGATATCCGCTCGTGCAACAATCGCTCCGTCGTTCAGTGCAGAGGCCATGGCCGTGCGGTTCTGCCAAACAGCGCCTGAAGGCGCAACGGTTTTGATTGGCAGACGTGCCGATATGTGGGAGACGTTGATCGTGGCCGCTACAGGCGATCTCCTTTGGACATCCGTTACTCCAGACGATGGCAACCTTGACTACGCCGTGCAAGCACGAGAGGTACTCCTTGATGCACGGGCGGCCATCGACGCAGAGATTACAACGGTGCTGCTGTATGGAGATGGCGTCACGCCAGATGCGTTGGCCTCGTGTACCGAGGGCATGTTCGGACTCGTGCAACGCGTAACCCGCATGAATCCATTTGCTCGTGTAGGTGCAGATGTAGACGATACCACAAAGCGCATGTGCGTTCAGTTTGCGCATATGCTTGGGCCTGTGGTTGGACAAGTTCTTTCACCACCCTGGCCGGCCTTTCAATGCGCATCCTCGGCGGCACGCTAAAGGGCCGATCACTTTCTGTGGTCGTATTACCCGGAACACGCCCAACAACAGACGCGATGCGAGAATCGTTGTTCTCCACCCTGGAGTCACATATCGATTGGACGGAATGCACTGTTCTCGATCTCTTCAGTGGTACGGGCGCACTTGGCTTCGAAGCGCTCAGTAGAGGCGCAAGCCACTGTACGTTCGTAGAGAAGAGCACGTCGATGTGCCGATCCATCGAACGCAATGCAAAGGCCCTAGAACTCACTGCACAATGCACTGTCCATGTAGAAGACGTGATGAGCATGTTGAAAAGACGCACAGGTGTGTACGACGTGGTCTTCTGCGACCCACCCTATGATCTACGCTCATGCAATCAAGTCCTGCGTGCACTCGATTCCCATCGCATCGTGTCAGACGGCGGAGTCTTTGTTGCCGAGCATGATGAACGAGAAGTAGTCGTGGACGTAAAAGGGTGGCAACGGAAGGCTTCAAGGCAGCGAGGCTCAACGGTAGTTGATGTGTTACAGTTCACGGACGTGCCGTAGTTTGCACGCAACAGAGGTACCCATGCAAAAACACGCCATGTATCCCGGATCGTTCGATCCCATCACCAACGGTCACGTAGACGTTATTGAGCGCGCGTCGCAGCTTTTTGCACGCGTCACGGTGGTTGTGGCCAAGAACAGCAAAAAGACTCCCCTCTTTGACGAAGAGGAACGTACGGAAATGGCAAAGGCGGCCCTGATTCATTGTCCGAACGTTGACGTAGTCGTGTATGCCGGTTTGGTGGTAGACTTTGCTCGTGAGCACGGCGTAGATGTTATCGTCCGCGGCCTACGTGCCGTGACAGATTTTGAGTATGAATTTCAGATCGCGCTGATGAATCGGAAGCTTGAAAGTGGTCTCACTACCATCTTCATGATGCCACATGAGCGCTATACCTATTTGAACTCGAGCATCATTCGTGAATTAGGTCGGTACAAGCAAGACATCACTGAATTTGTCCCCCCCGTGGTTGCCGAGCGAATGAAGCGTAAATTTGAGGCATGACAACAACAGACGCCGCACCTCGCTCGGTGCATATCATTACGCTTGGATGTAGCAAGAACACAGTAGACTCCGAGATCCTCGCAGGACATTTGCGCGCGAACAACCTCACGCTCTCCGCATCAGCATCAGAGGCAGAGGCCATCGTGATCAATACGTGTGGTTTTATCGATGCTGCTAAAGAAGAGAGCATCAATACAATCCTCGAGGCGAGCAAGCTCAAAGCGAAGGGCGTCCTCAAGACCTTGATTGTTGCCGGCTGCCTGAGTGAGCGGTATGCAGACGATCTGCGCAGCGAACTTCCGGAAGTAGATCACTTCTTTGGAACAGAAGCCTACGGTCCGATCCTCAAAACTCTCTCACCCGATCTCAAGTATTCGTTGCTCGGGGAGCGCATCCTTTCTACGCCGAAGCACTATGCCTACCTGAAGATCTCTGAGGGCTGCGACAATCCGTGCTCCTTCTGCGCTATTCCGATAATGCGAGGCAAACATCGCAGCACGTCTATTGAAGATCTTGTCTCTCAGTCTAAGAACCTCGTTGCGCAAGGCGTGAAAGAGATTGTTCTTGTTGCGCAGGACCTGACGTATTACGGACTCGACCTCGAAAAGAAGCGTTCTCTTGCCGACCTTCTTCGTGCCCTTTCCGATGAAAGTGGCGCGGATTGGATTCGGTGCATGTATGCATTCCCGTCGAAGTTCCCCATGGACATTCTTCCGGTAATCCGCGATACGCCCAACATCTGCACGTACCTGGATATGCCGCTTCAGCACGCATCGACGAACGTTCTCAAGAGTATGCGACGTGGCATTACACGTCGTGCGATGGAAGAACTGTTAGATACAATTCGACAAACAGTACCAGACATTGTCTTACGAAGCACCTTCATTGTTGGATATCCGAATGAGACCGAGTCTGATTTTGAAGAGCTCATGGAGTTCATCGAACAACAGCGCCTAGACAGACTTGGTGTGTTTCGGTACAGTCAGGAAGACGACACGTATGCCTACATCCTTGGAGATCCCATCGAAGATGCGGTGAAGGAAGAACGTCAGCATCGCATTATGGAACTGCAGAGAACAATCTCTATGGAGAAGAACAGGGCAAAGATTGGAAGCACTGTGCGCGTGCTTATCGAAGAAGAGATGAACGGTGAATATCGAGGTCGAACAGAAGCGGATGCACCCGAAGTAGATAACGAAATCTATGTTCGCTCTTCACGTCCCCTCCTCCCTGGCACCTTCCTAGATGTTGAGATTGAAGACGCTGTAGAATTCGATCTCTTTGCTACCGTTCAATAAAGCAGCCAACGGCATCGGTTGATCGATACTGCGGGATTTTTCTATCGACGATGGATTGAAGGACATCACGTGCATCGTTACTGGTAACGTGATTTCGGCGTTTTCCGATGCGTTCGAAGAGATTGTTGATACGTCCCTTGTATACCACAGACTCGTCGGGCAGAACGATTACAACCTGCGGCGTCACATCTGCACCTAGTGAGTTCGCGGCTAAAAGATTCTTGTCATACAAAATTGGAAACGTCAGGTGGTACTTGAGTAGGAAGTCCTCAATCTCTGACGTATCGGCATACTCGCCCGAGAACACACCTACGAAGCGTACGCCTTTATCTCCGAAACTATCGCGCAGTGCCTTGATGTATGGCGCTTCGACAATGCTGACCGGACACGTTGTATTCAGAAACACCCACACAGTTGCCGCTGGCTCTTCTTCTACATCGGAGAACTCCACGCGTGGAGGTTTGACGTGCGGTCTGTCCTGCGCAAACAGGGACGCAGAAATCAAGAGACCGATAAAGAGCAGAAGAGTTAGTCGCATAATCAATGCCTGTACGATCTAAAAAGCGTTACGAACATCAACACGCTCACTAGGAACATGACGATCACAAGAATGCCAACACCTAGATGACCGGACGCTCCGTCGGCTATCGCACGTACTTGGATCACACCGCGCCAAATGAATGTGAGCGTAAAGATGCCAACGGCCGAGAGAGATGCAGGAAACGTCCACATCCTACCTTGCCTGAGGAGAAATCCCAAGGCAATCACAAGCGTACCAAAAATACCACCATTGACGAGCGACGAGGTACTTGTCTCTCCAGTAAGTGCGTATCCAAACAAACCGCACACAACAAGAAACAATCCGTAGATCATGACGCGTATGCCAAGCTGTTTCTGGGTCATGTAATGTTTCCATCGCACATATGAATGATGCGATGGGCGCGCTGAGCCACGTCGGCGCTATGCGTTGCCACCACGCAGGCCATATTCGTGCTGGCCTGCAAATCGCAGAGCAAGTCAACAATCGCCGTTGCATTCGTGCTATCAAGATTACCCGTGGGCTCATCCGCAAACAACACAACGGGCTCGTTCATCAGAGCACGAGCGATGGCTACCCGCTGTTGTTCACCACCACTTAACTCCGACGGCATATGGTCTGCCCGAGACGCAACGCCAACACGATCGAGAAAACGCTTGGCCTCTGCACTTGCCTGCGCCGATGTACGACCGGCAATGAGTGCCGGCATCATCACATTTTCTATAGCTGTGAATTCAGGTAACAGGTGGTGGAACTGATACACCACGCCAACAGATCTGTTGCGAACATGTGCTAACTCTTGTTGCGACCGCTGTGCGTAGATGATGGTGCCCGCAGACGTTGTGAGCTGGACTGTGCCACTGTCAGGCACATCCAACGACGAGAGGATATGTAGGAGCGTGCTCTTGCCTGCCCCACTTGGGCCGACGAGTGCAACGAATTCTCCGGCATCGATCGAGCAAGAGACATTGTTCAATACCACCGTATCGGCCTGGCCGCTTCTGGCGTACGACTTCACGATGTTCGTGGCAGTGAGGAGCGTCATGTTAAAACTGACGTAAGACGCGCGTGTCGTTATCGTACAGCATGCGAATGTCATCGATTCCGGTGAGCATCATCGTCACGCGTTCGATACCAAATCCGAATGCAAAACCGGAGTACTCCACTGGGTCGATCCCACAGTTCCGAAGCACATTGGGATGTACCATGCCGCATCCACAAATCTCGAGCCAACCGGAATGTTTACAAATGCGACAGCCTTGTCCTTTACAGATGAAGCACGACATGTCAACTTCTGCGCTTGGCTCCGTAAATGGGAAGTATGACGTGCGGAAGCGAAACCGTGCCTCGCTCGAATACATACGCTGCGCGAATGCCATGATCGTTCCTTTCAGATCGGCCATGCTTACGCCTTTGTCTATGTAGAGGCCTTCAATCTGATGGAATTCTGCGAGCGAGCGAGCACTGACGGCCTCGTTACGATACACACGCCCTGGCATGATGCAACGGATTGGTGGCTTCATCTCTTCCATCACGCGAATCTGCACACTTGATGTGTGTGTTCGCAACACCAGGTCTTGCCTATCGGGATCGTCAATGAAGAAGGTGTCTTGCATGTCGCGTGCAGGATGATCTTCAGCGAAATTCAGCTTACCAAAATTGTGCGCATCATCTTCGATGTCGAACGATTCGGCAACGTCGAATCCCATCGACGTAAAGATGTCGACGATTCGATCGAGCGTCTGTGTAATCGGATGAAGAGATCCTGTTGCGCTCAAACGTCCCGGCAACGTCACGTCGATGCGCTGCGTGGATGTGCGACGCTCATACTGTGCACGAGAGTCTTCAAACCCGCCTTCGGCCATCTTCCGGAGTTCGTTCAGACTCTTGCCAACCGTTGGCTTCTCATCCTTGGGAACCGTACGCAATGCATCCGTCAGTACTTGCAGCGTCCCCTTCTTCACCATGTGAAGAAGTCTGAATCGCTCAAGGTCTTCTAAGGAAGTGAGGGCGGCAAGGTCGCGTTCGATCTCACTTCGAAGGGCGTGTATCTGGTCGATCATGGTCATAGAGTATCAAGATAAAAAAAGGCAACGTCGGGTGAACAACGTTGCCTTCAAAATTGATGTCGCAGCCGGCCTACGAGACCTTGGCCTGCTTCACGACGGCAGTGAACACCTCGGGATGATTCATCGCAAGATTTGCCAACACTTTACGATTGATCATGATGTTTTGAAGTCTCATTGCGTGCATCAAGCGCGAATACGTTGTTCCATTCAAGCGCGCGGCGGCGTTGATACGAACGATCCACAGACTGCGGAATGTACGCTTCTTGTTGCGACGGTCACGATAGGCGTATTGAAGACCTTTCTCGACGTGGTGCTTGACAATCTGCCAAACCTTTGATCGAGCTCCCCAATAACCATTTGCGAGTTTGAAGTACTTCTTTTTCCGATTATGGGCCGCTGCTTTATTTTTTGCTCTTGGCATAGGTGCCTCCTAGGGATTGAGCGTACAACATGTGGTCGTCAGGAGAACGGCAATTCCCTGAACAACCCGTAGAGAGATTGTCTAGTGGTCAGACAGCTTAGCGCATGCCCAAGCAATGCAACACGATGTTCAGGTTTGTTGGGTCTACCAACACGTCCCGACGTAGGTTACGCTTGCGCTTACGGTTCTTGCTCGTCAGGATGTGGCTACGGTTAGCCTTCTGACGTTTGATCTGACCAGATCCTGTTACTTTGAAGCGCTTCTTGGCTCCGGCAACGGTCTTCATTTTTGGCATGATGAACTCCGAATTGTTAGGCTGATGGTTGCTTTGTTTCAGGTGAAGGAGCGACGCCGTCTGGTGATCCATCCAACGACTTTTCCTTCTTAATCGGCTTTTTCGCTTCCGGCGCGAGCGTTACGCTTAGCGTACGACCTTCGGAGCGAATAGGCTGATCGATCTTCGAAATATCCGCACACTGTTCTACGAAACGGTTCAAGATCACATGCCCCAAATCTTGGTGCATAATCTCACGTCCGCGGAAGAACACTGTGGCCTTTACTTTGTGCCCTTCTTCCAAGAACCCACGCGCATGCCGAGTCTTGAAGTCGAAGTCATGCACGTCCGTACCAGCTTTGAGGCGAATCTCTTTCAGAAGTTGGTGACTTTGCGCCTTCTTCTGAACCTTGTCTCGCTTCTGCTGCTCATACGAGAATTTCCCATAGTCGATAATCTTGCACACTGGCGGTTTGGCCTGCGGCGCGATCTCAACAAGGTCCATCTCGGCTTCTAAAGCAAGACGCAACGCCTCACGGCGTGGAAGAACTCCAAGAGCTCCTCCTTTTGAATCTACAACGCGAAGATCCGGAGCTTGGATCTCGTCGTTGATCTTGTGCTTGCGCTGCGTCTCCTGACGCGGCACATTGTACGGGGTAAAGGGTCTCCTCAAGCGGGGCCGTTCGTGTAATGATTGATACGGATTCCAAAGACCACAAAGATACGGCAGGAAACAACGAGGTGCAAACAAATCAAGACGTTAGGGCGCGTCTTCGTAATTTTTCCGTCTTGCGTTCGTCAACGCGGTCGATTCCACTTGCACCACCAACATCAGATAGTATGACATCTAGCGACGACTTGCTCCAATCGATCGAAGCGGCGGAAAAGCGCGGTACCACCATCCCCTCCTCCCTTCCCGTCCTTCCCTTACGCGACATTGTGATCTATCCACACATGATTTTCCCAGTGTTGATAGGTCGTGCCTCGTCGCTAAAAGCAGTGGCAGAGGCCCTCGAACGAGAGAAGTATATCTTCCTTGTGGCCCAGCGCGACCCAACCGTCGAAGAGCCGGGTTTTGACGACGTGTACGAATACGGCACCGTGGCCAAGATTCTACAGGTGCTCCGACTGCCAAACAACTTGCTAAAAGTGTTGGTAGAGGGCATGCTCCAGGCCCGGATCGAGAAGCCCGGGAAGACCACGCCTTTTCTTGAGGCCGAGATCAAAACCGTAAACGTCCTGCATAATGTTCGCGACCGACAGCTCAAAGCCATGGTCCGCCATTCGGCAGAACTCTTCTCGGAATACGTCAAAGACAACCGCAACCTCCCTCCCGAAGTACTCGGCGCTTTCGAGAATATCGACGAGCCGGTGCGAAAGCTCTACTATGCCGCGGCCAACGTGCAGCAAACCGTAGATGCAAAACAGAAAATCCTGGACAAAATCGAGCTCAAAGAACAGTATTTCGAACTCGTACAAATGCTCTCCGGAGAGCTCGAACTTTTGAAGCTCGAAGCCGAGATCGATACCAAGGTGCAAGACCAGATTCAGCGCTCACAACGCAAGTATTTCATCCAAGAGCAAATCCGTACGCTTCAGAAGGAGCTTGGGGATGATGATATGGAGGCAGGGCCGGAACTGCAGCCGTTGAAGGATTTACTGGATGCCGCGGGATTGCCGGAGACCGTGCGTGCAAAGGTCATGGAAGAATTCGACCGACTGAAGAAAACCAATTCTATGTCGCCCGAGTTCAGTGTGAACCGCACGTGGCTCGAATGGATCTCGAACGTTCCGTGGTCGAAGCGTACTGAAGACGATCTGGATGTTCGTCATGTGCGGTCGATCTTGGAAGCCGACCACTATGGACTTGATAAACCCAAGCAACGAATTCTTGAATACATCTCTGTGTTGAATTTGATCGGTTCCATGAAGGGACAGATTCTGTGTTTCGTAGGACCTCCCGGCGTTGGGAAGACATCCCTTGCTAAGAGTATCGCACGAGCAACAGGGCGGAGCTTTGTGCGCATCTCGCTTGGTGGCGTGCGTGACGAGGCTGAGATTCGCGGACATCGCCGCACCTACATTGGTGCACAACCAGGCAAGATCGTGCAAGCCATGAAGCGGGCAGGTTCCGTGAATCCTGTGATCTTGTTGGATGAGATCGACAAGATGAGCATGGATTTCCGTGGCGACCCGTCGTCTGCATTGTTGGAAGTGCTCGACCCCGAGCAGAATGCAGGTTTCAATGATCACTACCTCGAAGTTGACTACGACTTGTCGAAAGTGCTCTTCATCGCAACAGCCAACGTGATGTACGACATTCCGGCACCTCTGCTGGACCGACTGGAAGTGATTCAACTTTCGAGCTATCTCGAACCAGACAAGGTGGAGATTGCGAAGCGACATATTCTTCCCAAGCTTATTCGCGAACACGGTCTTTCTGACTTCAAAATCACGTTTAAAGACACGGCTCTGCTGAAAATCGTGCGCGAATACACGCGTGAAGCCGGTGTCCGAAATGTTGAACGTGAACTCTCGTCAATCTTGCGCAAACTGGCCACTGAAATCGTAACAGAAGTTGGGACAAAGGCCGGAACATCGAAGCCAGAAGAGATGAAGAAAAGCGCCGTGTATAAGCGACTAGCCAAAACAAAGAAGTTTGTGGTAGATGAGGCACTCGTCGAGAAATTCTTACGGGCACCGAAGTTCAAGGTCAAAGAAGGCGAACTCACCGACAAAGTTGGTGTGGCCATGGGCTTGGCGTGGACAAGCATGGGCGGAGAGATGTTGCCGGTAGAAGTAACCATCATGCCCGGAGCAGAGAAGCTCACGCTCACTGGTAAACTTGGCGATGTGATGAAGGAATCGGCCATTGCGGCACTCTCCTACTTGCGCTC
>JBBRES010000041.1:0-15539 GCA_038202665.1 Kapaibacterium sp. (SeqCode)
TGAATCGTAGGCCCAGTCGCTCAAGTTGCGTTGCCGTAACGATGCATCAAGTGCCCACTCCTTAGGAAGTCCGGTATAGGCTAGTCCGTCGGCAATGGGACCGCCGAATACATTGATCTGCGTAGTGAAGGTGGAGTCGAAACGTGCAACACTGAAGAACCAACTTGTGAGCTGGGCCCACGAGAGATCTCGGTATCCGGAAGAAGTGATACGTGAGATACGCCCATAGACAGCGTACTTGTCTACGAGTCCAGACGAGAACTCCAACGAATACTTGGAGATCGCAGGAGTGGAGTCCGGCAAGCCTTGTTGCCAACCGAGTCCACCCGTAAGCCTGATCATGCGCTTGTTCGCAAAATTTGTCGTCGTCATGTTGATACTCCCCCCAATCGCTGCGGCACCATAGTTGATCATCCCCGCGCCTCGTTGCACTTGAATCGTTTCAAGATTCGAGGCCAGATCCGGGAAGTTGATCCAATACACATTGTGATCTTCGGGGTCGTTCTGTGGAATGCCATTGATCAGCACTGCGATCCGCCGTTGGTCGAATCCACGCATCGTAAGGTTTGTGTAGCCGATACTATTGCCATTCTCCGAATAGAAGATCGTACTTGGCATATCCGAGAGCAGCTTTGCCACATCCGTAACAAGGTGCTGGTTCTGGAGATCGGCACGCGTGAATTCGGTGAACACCACGGGCGTTTGCCGCTCGATGGCTTTGACCGTCGTGACGGTGATGGCTGGCACTTGCACAACCTTTGTGGAATCGGTGGCTGCGGGAAGATGACCTGCAGCAAGAAGAGAGGCGAATGAGATCGCCAACAAGCGTGGAAGCATGGACGCTCCTTGTGATGAAACAAAGAAAACGTCCGTTAGGAGGGGGCCGTTTCCCTACGCCGGTATTACCCGGATCAGGTGCCAGAGTGTAATCTCAGCCATCGCAATGCGACAGCACCTCTAACGGAATCGTTGCAAACCTACGCTGTTCGATGCAGAGTTGCGTAGATTATCATCATGCGATTTCTTCTTGCCGCGTGGCTGGTCATGTGTGTGGCTCTTGCCTCTACGGTGATCCTCGATCCTCTTGGCGCCATGACGCCTGATTCTGCGAACTACTGTCGAGTAGCATCCGGCATCGCCACTGGCAATGGACCTACCGTTGTCGTTGGCACTGAACGCCTTTGGTATACGACGCATCCCCCCGCCTATCCAGCGGCGATCGCGCTTGTTAGCGTCTGCACCGGCACATCAACGTTTTGGGCTTCCAAACTCGTACAGATGCTGTGCTTGCTTGGGATTCTCGTTCTGCTTCGGAAGCCGCTTGGCAACTACGTCATCCTTGTTCCGGTCCTGTTGGTGTGCGATGCAACGTGGACGTTGTTTTTGTACTCTTGGAGCGAGCCGCTCTTCATCGTGTGCGCAGTACTCGTTGCTCTTTCCCTTGCCTCGTTATGGGAACGCCCCACGTGGACCTCTGCCTTGATCTTGGCTCTCGCCTCAAGCCTTGCCGTGCTCACGCGCTATAGTGGCATTGCCGTTCCCGTGGTCATGGCCATGGCGTTCGTTCTTGCCGTGCGTTATCGCAATCGAGCTTGGAAGCACTACGGATTTGCCTTACTCCTTTGCGGCATAGCCGGAGCAACAGATATCTGGCTGAACATCACGCGAGGGTACAATGCAACAGGCGTGCGGCAACCGGCATCGGAGTCGGTCGTTGAGATTGCTGGACAGTTGGCCCAGGCTCTGATACGTCCACTCGTTTTCATTCCAGTACCAAACGGTCCGTGGAAACTTGCACTCTACGCGCTCCAAGCAATGTTCGTCGTCACCTCTGTGACTATTGTTTTTCGATCGCTACGACGTCGTGCACCATTCAGCCTTGCCTCCCTATCGCCGCGTGTACTCTCGTTTGTGAGTCTAGGATTGATGATCACGGCTGCAACGGTACTCCCGCGTTTTTTCGTGTCCATGGACACGATTGGCCTCCGATTCGTTGCTCCAGGTTTTGTACTGAGCGTGTTGGGTCTGCTGTTTTGGTGGAAAGAGCATGGCCTGCGACTCCCACGCGAGGCCACTGTGGTGATGATCACGGCGGTCCTCCTTGTGTGTGGCACGGCCGTGCGATCGAAGTCGTGGCTCATCCCCTACTCCACCGTCAAAACCTACATCACCACGCGCGACAGTGTGCTGGCCAAGTACCGCAACATCCCAGATTCGTCGATCATCCTTTTTGGCAACGAACAAATACGCTACCTCCGCCCCACGCTTCACGCCGAGAATCCACTTACGACGCCATGGGCTGCTGCGCAGGAACCTATACCCGACTTCCTTCGGAGAATGCATCGTTATAGGGCCCGAGGAGTGTACTTCGACACTGTTCGAGACGTCGGAACATTTCATCAAACGGTGCGTGCATTTGCCGACTCATTGCACAACCCCTCTGTCATCGTTCGTTTGTGGTAGATTCGTAGATGGATACATTCATCATCGAAGGCGGCACGCGTCTTCAAGGCCACGTCAAGATCTCCGGAGCCAAAAACGCATCGCTGGCTATCATGCCAACGTGTCTGCTTGCCCCCGGACATTTCCACCTTTCCAACACTCCCAACAATCGCGATGTGTGGACGTTTAGCAGGCTCCTAGGCGCGCTTGGCGTGCACGCCGAGTTGAACGACAACACTCTCCACCTAGACTCTTCTACGATCACAAGTTTTGAAGCGCCGTACGAGCACGTCAAACAAATGCGTGCTTCGATCTACGTGCTCGGGCCATTGCTCGCACGGTATGGTCAGGCCAAAGTTTCGTTGCCAGGTGGTTGCAACTTCGGTCCTCGCCCGGTAGACCTTCACCTCAAGGGCATGGAAAAGCTCGGTGCCGAGATCACACTCGAAGGTGGCTACATCAATGCTCGCGCACCCTTGGGAAGGTTGCAAGGGGCAAGGTTCCATTTCGATATCTCAAGTGTTGGCGCGTCCGTGAATGTAATCATGGCAGCTGTGCTCGCACAAGGCCAGACCACGCTGACGAACGCCGCACTCGAACCGGAAGTAACGGCACTTGCTCGCATGCTCAATAAGATGGGCGCGAAGATTGAAGGCATTGGGACGACAACGCTCGAGATTCAAGGTGTTGACGAGCTAAAGCCCGTGAACGAAGAAACCATTCCCGACCGTATCGAGGCCGCTACGTTTGCCGTTGCCGCCGCACTCACGCGTGGGAACGTGACGCTTGACAACGTCAATCCCTACCACCTTACTTCCGTCGTGCAAAAGCTCGAAGAATCTGGTGCTACGATTGACGTCACGGGCGAGTCGATGCAAGTATCGATGAACGACGACCCAGAACCAGTAGACATCACAACGGCCACGTATCCTGGATTCCCAACAGACACGCAAGCACAGTGGGCAGCGTACATGCTGCGCGCGAAGGGATCTGCTCGCATTACCGACACTATCTATCCAACACGCTTTGGCTACGTACCAGAACTTCATCGCCTTGGCGCTTCTATTGAAGGTGGAGATTCCTATTGCATCGTGAAGGGCGGACATCAACTTTCGGGTGCAACGGTCATGAGTAGCGACCTGCGAGCAAGCGCCAGCCTTGTGATGGCGGCCATGATTGCCGAAGGAACAAGTCGAGTTCTGCGCGTCTATCATATCGATCGTGGATACGAAAGCATTGAAAAGAAACTCAACTCACTTGGTGCGCGCATACGCAGGGAACGCGCAGAAGAGGAATGAGTGTGCGAGCGCTTGTTGCGGCAGTTCTGTGTTGTGTGTTGTGCACGTCTCTCGTCGCACAGTCGCTACAAGAAAAGCAACGCGAGCTGCAACGTATGCGTGCGTCGATCGAGGCAACACGGCAGCGCATTGAGTCGCTCACGCACCGTGAATCGTCTACAGTGCGATCGCTTTCTTCCTACCAACGACAGAGTTCACGCCTCGCCTCCTACATCGGAGAGCTTGAGAACGATTTGCGTGCTCTTCAAGACTCCGCAACCGTGGTTGAACACGAGATGCAGAACACGCAATCGTCGTTGCAACGTGCGGAGTCTTCGTACAATGCAATCACTCGGTCGATCATGGACATGCGCGCACAGGAGACTGGTGTTCCGCAAGCTTCACTCGAGCGCACAGAAGTATTCAAGTCGTTAAGTGCTTCGCTGATTCTCTATCGCAAGCACATGATCATGTTGAAGGATTCCTTAGCAGAGCAGCGTTCGTTACTTGAGGAATACTCGCAAACGCAGAGCAATGTGATTGCGTCCAAAGCGCGCGAGAAGAAGCAATTGGCAACGACGATTACGAAGTCCCGCACGGAGATCGAACGTATACGAGCCGACAAAGATCTGCTTCGTCGGGAGCTTGCGAAGAAGCAGGCCAGTGTTGCAACACTTCGTTCGATGATCTCGGACCTCGTCTCACGTGAGGAACGCAGACGCAAGTCTGAGAGGGCCCAACGAAAGTCGCAACAACGCACGGAACCACGCATTGCAGACTCCCGATCCACAGAACGAAGCGAGCCACCGATCTCGACGGGCGGAGATCTTCCAGGCGGTTACTCAGGCAATTCGTTACCATGGCCAACGGCTTCGAAACAGCTTCTTCACGGCTATGGTGCGTATCGAAGTCCGGAAACAGGAACGACGTTTGAAAATCCAGGCATCGACATAAAATCACCCATTGGCAGTAGTGTTATGTGTGTTGGGAGTGGAGAAGTTTCGAGCGTGAGTTGGCTGCCAGGATTTGGGTCACTCGTGATCGTTGATCATCGAAACGGATTCCGAACAGTCTATGCAAACCTTGCATCCGTTAGTGTACGACAAGGCAGCTCTGTGCGTGCGGGCACACTTCTGGGGAACAGTGGAGAAAGTGTAGATGGCTCGTTTGTACACTTCGAAGTATGGCGCGGACGTGAGCGCGCGAATCCGCTTACTTACCTGCGCTAGCGGCCTTATTCTCGATCTCGAGATACCCTTGTATCTGCTGCGAGGCCTGCACATTCTTCATACGGTTGTACGATGCGATGAGCATGCCACACATGCGATCGCGATAGGCTGTTCGCATGGGTCTATCCGAAACTTGCATCCATGCTTTTTGCTCATAGGCACGGCGGAGCAACCGCACAACACTTCCCGGACTTTTCGCACTGTCTGATGCCGCTCGCTGCACGAGGTTGGACAGTCTGCGCTCGTACGTTTCCGAAGTAACGGCAATACTGTCTAGTCCAAGACGATGAATCTTGTACTCAATCTCACGATTGATCTCGTTCACATTTTCGGCCGAGAAGTCATACATCGTGAACTTCGCAATCACACTCGGCTTGAGTCGCACCCATACGTTCGACGGATCGCGAGGAAAGCCCTTTTCTCGCATGGATTCGAATATCTGCTGACAGGCTTCGTGCGAAAGGTTTGTTTCAACAAGTGCCAGCGCCGCTCTCAATGCGATATCTCCGATGATATCATCTGTCTTATCAAAATGTTTGAGCACAGACTGACGTATGAATTGCCCCTGATTATACGAACGCTGAAAATCGCCACTTCGATACGCTTGTCTCGAACGCAGAACGCGAAGTGTTGACGCGGCGTTATCCTTATAGCCAAGTAGTTCAAGCAATCCGATCGCTTGTGAGAAGCCAAACTCGATGTAGTATTCAATTCGCTGACATCCCGTGATCTCGGTCACGGCTTTCAGGTAGGCCTGACGTCCGCGGTTAGCGCGCACGTTCGTGAGTTTATTCAATCCGGTGGAGTCTTCGAACCCTGCATCGAAGGGAGTGTCACGTGGGATAGAGATGATCTCGATACATCCACTATCCAGGAAGAAACGTACAAGGTGATTTGCATCAGCATGACCCATTGGGTCGCCCAATCGCGAGTCGACACCAGTGATCATCACGTTCACAACGCGACCGCCCATTTGGGGGAATGCCTCATTCTTAAGGGTAATCATGGAATCACTAACGTTGAACTGCGTAGTGTCTACACCGTCCTCATTGATGTTCTTATCTACCTTCTTTGCCGCTGTCGAATCCAGCGACTGCATAGGTGCCGGTTCTACGTCGTTCTTCTTCTGTGAAGAGCAGCCCACAGTGACGATCATCACGATCAGCGCAAATACTCGCAACACGTTCATACTTTCTCGCGCTCCAATCGTTTGGCCTCGTCCCATAGCACGTCCATCTCTGCAAGACTCATCTCTTCCAGTTGCCGCCCTGCCTCCCTCGCTTTGACTTCGATGTATTGAAAGCGTCGCATAAAAGTATTTGTCGTTCCATGTAAGGCGTCTTCAGCGATGAACTTTTCATGACGTGCCGCATTAACGAGCGCAAACAACACATCGCCGAATTCTCGCTGCATGGCAACGGCATCGCCGCGTTCAACTTCTGCACGGAGCTCACGGATCTCTTCTTCGACCTTGTCCCAGACAAGTGCTTTGTCGTCCCAATCGAACCCTGCGTTTGCGGCCTTCTCTTGCACCCTTTGCGCACGCAATGCGGCGGGAAGTGCCTTAGGCACGCCGTCGAGAATAGATGTGCGCCCCTCTTTCATCTTCAGCTTTTCCCAGTTCTCAAGAACCTTTGCTTCGTCCGTGGCTACTTCGTCGCCAAACACGTGCGGATGTCGATTGACCAGTTTGCTGAATTCATTGTGTACTACATCGATCAACGAGAACGCGCCACGCTGCTCTGCTATCACGGCGTGCATGACCACATGGAGCAGGAGATCGCCTAGTTCTTTCGCGAATTCTTTGTCGTCTTTGGATGCGATGGCCTCGAGTGTTTCGTATGCTTCTTCGATGAGCAGGTGCGAAATCGATTCATGCGTTTGTTTCATGTCCCATGGACATTCCGCTCGCAGAATTCGAACGAGTTCCACAAAGGAGCCCACGTATTGCAGAAGGTCCTGCGGATCTTTGGGAGTTGGAATCGGAGTAGGCATAGAGGGCAAAGATACGGAGCCGCACCTCGCCTACGGCAAGAGGAAGTGTGTCCCCACGCCCACGAGTATCATCACGGCAAAGGAGATTGCCAGTCGCCACGCAAAGGCAAACGATCCGTTCGCTGCCGCCAACCCAACTTTGAAAATGGCATTGGCAGTAAAGGCGATGAGGAGCGCTAGGGCGCCAACGTTCACGTCGCCGGGCTGAACTGCAACAAGGTTCGAAGCGGCAAGGGCGATAGAGTCTGTGTCTACCAATCCGCCTATAGCACTGGTGATCAGGAATGCACTGTTCCCGAACCACGCTAGAGCAACCTTGCTCACAAGGATGATCACCATCACGGTCGATGCAAGTTTGAGTGCTGGGAGGAGGGCAAAGGGGTTGCCCGACTCGAGAAGTACCGAACGGGTCTCCACGTCATTCTTCGCTCTGATCAAAAACGCGAAGGCGAGGCCTGCGACCATTGCGGCCATGAATGGGAATAGAAGTTGCTGCGCCAGTGCCGGACCAATAACAAAAATCAGCAAGAGTACGCGCGGGAATTGGATGGAATTCGCCACAGTAGCACCACGCCAGGCCTCAAGTGTGCGCGATGCGTCTGCGCGCACCAGGCGTGCGATCGAGGCGGTAACAACCGTCGTCGACGCGAGACCACCTAAGAAGGCCGTTAACAACAACCCCTTCTTCGATCCAAGGAATTTCTCAAGGAAGTATCCAGCATACGAGATGGACGAGGCGAGGACGATGAATAGCCAGAACTGCGTGGGCACGAAGAAACCATACCAACCGAACTCACCGTGTGGCAAGAGCGGATAGATCACGAAAATCAACGCAAGGAATCGCACCGTATCGGCGAATTCCATATCGGTGAGTGTTTCGTGAAAAAACTTCTTGACCTGCCCTTTGGCCACAAGGACAAGGGTAAGGAGTATGGCCATGGAGGCGGCAAGGGAGATAGAGCCGGGGAATGGTCGCATCGACGCTACCACGCAGAGCACATACACAGCGAGTGCGCTGAGATCTGTGGTAATGCCAACGTGCTCCGGATCTTGAAATCGTTGAGCAATAACAAAGCCGGCGATAAGTACCGCCAACACAACGATCAGAATCGGTTCGCGAATCCAACCGGCCAAGAAACCGAGTCCTGCGATGAGGATGAAGTCTCGCAGGCCAACGGATGTTTTCGTGTTTGCTGTTTCTCTCTGAGCGCCAACTAGCGCACCTATCAATAGGCACACGATAAGGGATGCCCACGGTTGATAGTCATTCAGTCTGAGGTCGAACGCCTCGTTCATGTTCCCTTACGAAAGTGGGGTCACGTACTGCTCATTCGAACGCTTCATAGCATCGCGTACCCATTGGCCACGCTCTTCTGCGAGTCTGCGAACTGCAAGGCGTTCCTTGTTGCACGGACCGTCTCCATTGATCACACGCTTGAACTCGTCCCAATCTGGATCGCCATATTCCCATACTCCGGTGGAAGGATCCTTCTTGAGTTCGGTATCGGGGATCGTCAAACCAAGTTCTAGAATCTTTGGTACGTATTGATTGAAGAACTGCTGACGCATATCGTCGTTCGTGGCCATCTTGACTTTCCAACGAACAAGCTTTTCTGTGTGTTGACTCAGCTTGTCGGGAGGACCAAAGAAGTGCATGATTGGTCGCCACCAACGGTTCAACGCGGCTTGCACCATTTCGCGCTGCACGGGTGTACCCGTAGAAAGCGCGACAACATTGTCGTATCCATACTTCAGGTGGAACGCCTCTTCCATGCAGATTCGCTCAAGAGCTCGGCAATAGGGCCCGTAGGAACCCTTTGAATTCGTTACCTGATTGATGATAGCCGATGCATCGATCAACCATGCGATCACAGCAGTATCCGCCCATGTGAATGCCGGATAATTGAAGACGTTTGAATACTTTGACTTCCCTGTCAGCAGATCGTCGATCATGTGCTCTCGCGTCTTGCCAAGTGTTTCCGCTGCGCTATACAGGAGCTGACCGTGTCCGATTTCGTCCTGCACTTTGGCCATGAGAGCCATTTTGCGCTTGAATCCTGGTGCTCGCGTGATCCACGTTCCTTCCGGCAACGCACCAATGATCTCGCTATGTGCATGCTGTTCGATCATCCGAATGAGTTGCCTGCGATACTCTGAAGGCATCCAGTCGTTTGGCTCGATCTTTTCTCCACGCTGGATCTTCGCTTCAAACTCCGCAAGAAGGACTGGGTCGTCTTGAACTTGCTCGCCTGTTGGGCCTTCGACAATGCTGATGTTACCGTACATGTTTTACCTGAACTGTGTTCGTGTTAGAACGATGCTGTTGTAGACCGCACGTAGCGGAAGTGATAGTAGCCAAGCGGAGTGAATTCATCAGGGCTTGGAACTGCGTCTTTGTAAATGCTAGTGAACTGGAGCTTCACAAACTTGCCACCCTTTGTCCGTACTACAATAGTCTTGTCTGGACTTGGTACAATCGTGTGGCGAACGGTGGGTTGATAGATGAACACGCCCGGACCTGTGAGATCGATCGAAATGATTCGATTGGTGTTGGTCGTATCGTCCGTCATGAATCTCGAAGTGTCTGCAGTTGTCACTGACTCAAATCGTGCCGAAGCCACGTAGGCCTTCGTCGTTCCAACGCCTGCCGTGCCTGAATTGAAGAACATATCGATCTGTCGCGTGCGCCCCTCGCCTTGCAGATACGCCATGCAGATGTCCCACTCGTTGGTTGTACGCTTATCAAACGGCACAACACTATCGCCATCGAGCGAATAGTACAAGAACCCTTGTGCAGAGTCTGGGTGCATGTTCGCTTTTGACGTGGTCGTGGTCGTAGGCCCAGGATTCGTTGGTGTGTCGTTCGTACACGATGCCAACACCACGAACACCATGGCCGCCGAAAGAAGGAGACTTCTCATCATTTGTACTTCACTGTTGCAACAACGTACTTGCCAATCATTGCGCCATGTGATGCTGCCGCATCACACGCGCGCATGTAGTGTATGCCGCCATAGAACCGGCTCACCGAGGCCTCTGCGGCAGCTTGTCGGAAATTCTTGAAGGACCGTACTGTAAAGCCAAAGGGCAACTCCGTACTGTCTGTGTATGGCACTTCGCCGAGCTGGAACGTTAGAATCTCTGCCGCGGCGGCAGTGATCGTACTGTGCCCGCTGGCATGCTCCGGAAACGGTGGTGTTTGTAGTAAGGGTTCCCAAGAGGAATCAATGTACCGATTGATGTAGGTCACTGGTCGGATAAGTGGTGACCGATATTTCTCGGCCCAACACGCCGTAAACGCATCAAACAATCCAAATCCAAGCATCGAGTACACTTCGAGTGCCTTGATCATGGATGAATTTTGATCTCGCATTACGTGCATTGCAATATTCATCCAATGGCCCCCTGGCGAGATTTGTCGCGTGTTGTAAATGAAGTGACCTCGATACGACGTCACAACAGGGTTGTCGTTCCAAAAGTTCGCAATCTCTCGTTGTTCAGGTGAGAGTTTCTTCACAATCTCGTAGGCATCTTTTGCAGCCTTGAAAAACTCCGATCCTGGCTCTTTACTAAAGTTGATCTTTGGAGGCACGGGAAATTGATGCATGCTTGTGAGAGCAATTGTTCGCACCATTCCACAGTACGGAGAAAGTGGCTTCGCAAAATTTGGTGGAGTTGGCTCCCAGCATGAATCGCACTTAGGCCACTCCCACTCGGGCATACCTTGCGTACGCCCATAACCGTCGGCCTTTGAGTACGCTTGAATCGCCTTTCCCACATCTACGCCGAATTGCTTTGAACGGTCGAATACGTCTTTGGGAACTACTGCAGAAAGTGCTGCGAAGTGAACTTTTGCAAGACTATCGCTAATCGTAATACGATACAGAAGTTTCTGACATGCAATCTGATAGGCAGCCACCATGGATACTCGCCAGTCGTACACGCTCCCTTGTTCCGGCTCGGGACACTTTGTAAATCCCTGCAGCGTGCCTACAAGACTCTTGTACCCGGGGAAGCCGTGGTACGCAGCCTGATACCCCGCAAGGTTCGCATACGCGTGTATCCGAGCTGCAATGGGAGGGCCAAATCCATCTTCCATGATCACTTCGATAACGCATCGATTCCACTGATGCACCAGTTCCGCACTATCAGGTACTTGGGCAAGGGATGGGCGGAAGGCGGCAAGGCAAAGGAGTACACATACTCCAACAATGCGGTTCATGTCGGGTCCTGAAAAGTATCCATTTTGCAAATATACGGACTTGGTATTTTCGGACACGCATGTCCGTTTTAGCGTTTGACCTTCGTCATCGGTTTGTCAAGGACGAAAAGCCGTGTGCTGTGATTGTTTCGCGCTACGATAACGAGTGTCTTGCTGATTCCCCACGGAATCGCAGCAATGTTCCGCGCATCTCCAGGTACGGAGAATCCCGATGAATCCGGACGCAATTCGGCAAAATGTCCAGTACCGTCATTAAGGAGCACATTTCCAATTCCGGCATCGTATCCGATAATCTCTCCCTCGGCTCCCAAGAAGTTTCCAGCAAGCACGAGGTCTATAGCACCGTCTCCGTTTACGTCCATGGGCATGATGGCCATGACGGGCGAGAGCTGAGCCATTTCGGGTAGTGGCTCAAAGGAGAATCCGGCCGCGCCGTTATTGCGAACAACTGCACTTGCGAATGAGCGTACATAGAGTGTGTCGATGGGCTTCACTGGCGAATTGCTCAGAACGTCGTCTGTGGTTGCAGCGGCATAATCGCGATACAGTGGGTAGGATCTTGTCAGTGCGGGCATGTGTCCTTGAATCACTTGTTTGCCGCGGGCCGGCATGCGAACGCCATTCGGCATATAGCTCATGATAGGATCGACACTGCCGTTTTCATCAAAGTCTGCATACACAATGTCGATTGGATTGTTTTTTCGATCGACATAGAAACTGTTCGTCCCAAAGTTTCCGATCACATAATCGATATCTCCATCTGCATCGATATCAGCAGAGGCGACGCAGTTATACCAACCTTCATGCCCTTCGAGGCCTGCCGCCTTTGAGACATCTTTGAATGAGCCTTTGTTGTTCTGGAAGAGACGCGGCGACATCCACATGCCAACAACGAAAAGGTCTGCATCGCCATCCTTGTCGTAGTCTGCAAACGAAGCGTGGCAGATGAGACCCATAGTTGCAAGGTCTGGCGCCAACGTTTGCGTTACATCCACAAGCTTGCCTTTATCGTTCCGCAGCAAGAAGCTTCTTGGTGTGGCGGGGAACTCACCGGGGATCACGCGACCACCGATAAAGACGTCGAGATCTTTGTCTCCATCGATATCGCCGAGTACCACTTTACATCCGCTTTGGAGACCGGTTGGAACGCCGTCCTTCACAAGCGTGAACACGCCCTTCCCATTGTTCAGATAGAGACGGTCGCGCAGCTCCTCGTCTTCAATATCGAATTCGTTGCCGCCTGTTACAATGAGCACGTCAAGGTCTTTGTCTCCATCGATGTCGAAAAGTGCAACGCTTACATCCTCTGCGTCGGTAACGTCTTCTAGACCACACACTGAATCTCGTACGAACTGTTGCGCAGGTGTTTGCAAAAACAGTTGCGTTGGAGAGTACTTCGCGCCAGTAAGTACAACGTCTTCAAGTCCGTCGCCGTTGACGTCGCCCACGGCAAGACCCGGTCCGTCTATCGAGAACTTCGAGGGCAAGAGTCGTTCACGTTTAAAATCATCGTAGATGTTTTCACGGTGCTTGAACGGAATAGTTGTTTTTGCGATCTCATGAAATATTGGAACTGGAGGAGCAGGGGCGATCCATCGCTGCGTGCTATTCTGGACAACGGTGATGTCGATGTTGACTGCAAGTTCTTTTACGACATTCACGTAGCCATCGGGCCAACGTATCACCATACTGTCTACCGATCGAGCAGCACCCAATCCGAAGTGGACCGTGGGGTCAACAGACGAGAGATATCCGCGGGCTGCCTGCACTTCTCGAACAAGATGAAGGGTTCCAGCATAGAGGTCTATGCGCGCGCCAAGTGCAGCCTTGTTGAGCTTGTTGCCTTGCAACTGCACACGGAGGAATGCATGGCCTTCTGGTCCGTCTTCTATGGTCTGATTTCGGTAGATAAAGGCTACCGTGTCTGTATTGTTGAGGATCAGATCCAGATCACCATCGCCATCGAGATCTGCATAGGCGGCACCGTTTGTGATGACGCTGTCGCCGAGTCCGACGCTTGCTGCCCGGGAATCAAATTGAAGTGTACCTGTATTCGCAAAGTAGTAGTTGCGCAGCCTCGTAACTGGTATTTGTTTGTAGGCATCGTTTTTATTGTCGCGATCAGACGGAACGTGATACGACACATCTTGATCACCCAGATCTCGCTTGGTGCCGTTCGAGATAAAAATGTCGGTAAGACCATCGTTGTCAAAGTCTGCACACAACACAGACCAACTCCAATCGGTGGCGGCAATGCCGGCGAGGTAGGCAACGTCGGTAAACCGTCCATTACCGCGATTGAGCTGTAGCATATTGTGAATACGCTGCGCGCTATCGAAGAACGGACCGTACTTCGACATGCCTCCAATTTGTGTCATGCGCCGTGCATGCGACTCGGGAAGCATGTCCACCGTAAGAATGTCGAGGAGTCCGTCGTTATTGATATCCGCAATATCCGACCCCATACTAAACTGAGACATGTACGGAAGATGCTTCATCGTTTCTTCGATGAAGAGTCCTTGTCCATCGTTCATGTACAGCTTGTCTCGCTCTTCAAAGTCGTTGGCCACATAGATGTCTGGCCATCCGTCATTGTTCAGGTCTCCGATGCTCACACTCAGGCCATAGCCTTTGTCTTTGATGCCACTCAGAGCCGTGACGTCTGTGAAGTGATTGTCGCCATCGTTGCGGAAAAGCTGATCGTTTTCACCGGGGTTCACATAACCGAATCGACGTGCTTCGCCATTATTGACGATGAAGAGATCAAGATCTCCGTCTCTATCAACATCCACAGCAGAAGCCTGCGTACTGTTATGATCTACGGCAATGCCGGCTGGAACTCCGCTCTCTGTAAATGTATTGTCGCCATTATTCACGTAGTACATGTTGGGTGCATGTCTGCGGCATACGTAGATGTCGACAAGCCCGTCCCCAGACAAGTCGGCCATGAGCACACCATTGCAAATGCCTGGCAAGCGTATGCCGGCCGACTCTGTGATGTTGTCGAATTGAAAATTTCCTCGGTTCAAATACAATGTGCTTTGGCCAAACGTCCCAGTGAAAAACAGATCTGGTAAGCCGTCTGCGTTAATATCTCCAACGGCAACTCCACCTCCGTTATAGGCATAGATGTCGTTGTAGATGTTGAACGTATCTGATTCAACGATGTGATTCGCAAACACAACGCCGGTAGTGGTTGGCTCTAATCGTATGAAGCGTTGTGCCCATGCAACAGAAGAGCAGGCCACGATGATGAGTATCATCAGGACAATGTGTCGAGCTCTGTGTGTACAAGGCATATTCCGCATTCTCCGTTACGTTCTCGTTCGCAGTACGATTCCAATTCCAATCAACACAAAGACCACGTTCACACTCCAGGCCACTGCCTCTGCGGGTGCATCCCATGTTGCTCCCGCAGCTTGAACGATCTTGGTGAGAGCGATATAGGCTCCAGCTATTAACATAGCCAATGCAATGTAGACGGCGATACCACCTTTTCTACGCACGCTAGCAAATGGGACTGCAACGAGTACCACAATGAGACTAGCCCACGGGAAGGCGTACTGACCGAAATAATCGATCTCCTGGCGCCTTGTGTCCTTGCCGCCCTTTCGCATCGTTTCGAGATAGTCCAGTGTTTCCGAGAGGTCCAGTTCATCGGTATTCCGCTGTAGTCGCACGATCTGATCGTGACGGATGGTGAAGTCGACGGTGGCATCCGCCAACGTTGTTACCGATACGGTGTCGCCATGGAAGATTCGCATGGTCCCGGTGCGCACCACCCACGCCGTGCGTACCGTATCCCACACCATCTCTGGGGACGTGATCGACTTTGAGATGCGAGGGTGCTGTCCATCGCTGAATTCGTGGATCACCACGTCGCGAGCAGAACGTCGTTCTGCATCGTAGAAGTTAATCGACACGTTGCGTAGCGGAACGTCGCGGAAGTAGAGGTTGTAGAGAGGCGTTCCACCCGAGGTAGAATTCAAATACTGGCGTTCTATTTGGAACTTACGCGTGTTGGCACGCGGGACTACCCAGCCATTGAAGTACACATCTCCCAGAGAGATAAGGGTAGCGGAAATGAGGAACGGCAACATAAACCGGAATAAGCTCTGTCCGGACGAGCGCATGGCCGTTGTTTCATTATTGCCCGAGAGTCTGCCAACCGTAAACAAGCAGGCTAACAACATACCCATCGGCAGAAGCAGTTTCAGTATGCTTGGAATCAGCACCACGTAGTAGGAAACGATAATCGTGAACGGCACATGCTGATCGAGAAAACCATCGAGGTGTTCCAAAAGATCGATAACAACATAGATGAACGCAAGTGCACCTATGGTAAAGACGAGCGACGTTAGAAACTGTCGCATA
>JBBRES010000042.1:0-15342 GCA_038202665.1 Kapaibacterium sp. (SeqCode)
AGCGTGCTATGGTATCGTGTCCTATGATGTTCCTGATCCTGCAGACACAACGAAATTCTATCGCACGGGTTTTCAGGGCATTGTTGTTGTTGATGTGGTAACGCACGACATCCATACCATTTGGCCCACTGATAACATTGCGAGAGAACATCCCGAAGAGTTCTTTTTCTCGCCAGCTGCGGATGTGTTGGCGTTCTCTGTGAGACCCGGCGGAGCACCAACGCGAATCAAGTTGTGGGAGCCTGCAACAGGCAAATCAACAACAGACCTCGGAGAAGGAACGTTTGTCGTTGGGCCTCCCACGAAGGAAGTATGGCATCTTTCTCCGTGGACGCGAAGTGGTGGACGACTACTTATTG
Source organism: Kapaibacterium sp. (SeqCode) (assembly GCA_038202665.1). Lineage (GTDB taxonomy): Bacteria > Bacteroidota > Ignavibacteria > Kapaibacteriales > Kapaibacteriaceae > Kapaibacterium. Next base: position 360 of record JBBRES010000042.1, read on the forward strand.
AGCGAAACGCGGGTGGGTTGGTATCGCGGCCGCAGTGCGGCTCCGACGAAGTTGTCATGGACACCACCGCTGCAAGATTGAGATTGGAGACTGCGCAATCCATTGATGTTGCCACGCGCCCATTTGCGCCAACCGTCATCGTCGTAGACCCATGGCCAGACCTTATAGATAACGCAGGTGATGTGCGAACGGACGCTTGGTTGAAGATGTCTCGCACGAGAATTGTTCGTGGTTGTGCTGCAGATGGTGCCTCGCGACTCGTGTTTCGCATTGTTGTACCAGAATGGATGCGAGATATGGTGAGTGTTTCTCTCCGGCCAGATAACTGCGCCACTGGGGTCTTTCAAGACGCTGAACGAGATGGTTCACTTTCGGCCCCAGGTTCCACAGAACGTAGCTCACAGGTTTCCGTGCGCCCGGTCGTTCAAAATGGTGTTGGCATTTGCGGCGTTGTCTACTATGCTCCTGAAGATTTTGTTGCGTCTCCTTCAGATACTGCAGCCACTTCTAGAACTATTCGACTTGCTATCACCGCACAACAAGTAACGTCCTTCGTAGATATTGAGATCGTTCGACCACCAGTTCTGCTCATTCATGGAATTTGGAGCTCTGCTGGTCTCTTCAACACATTCTCTCCGCTTACTTCTTCACAAGGCTCCGATCCTCGCTTTGTAGTTCGCCGCATTGACTTTTCAGAGTTAAGTACAAAACGCCTTGATATGATTCTTGGCCCGTACGGCAGTGGACTACCTATGAGAATGGAGCGCGCTATTGTTGAGTCGTATCCGAATCACGTCGCTGTGAGAGCCGATGTAGCCGGCCATAGTTGCGGTCCGTTCCTTGCGCGCCTCATGTCTGCATCGCTCTATCCCACCGTGTTCTCAAAGCACAACAACAGAATGGGCCTTGTTCATAAGCTTATCTCGATCGACTCCCCTCATCTCGGCTCAGAGTATTGCGCAATAATCAGCGATGCACTCGACAGGAATCCGGTACGCGGTGCTCTTCTCGATGAAGTACTGTCGCGCTTTGTCCTCGAAGGCGTAGAGTCCTCCGATCCGGCCACTGGTGGAATCGTGAACGACCTTCGTCCCACATCGGCCTCGACGGTTGTGGCCGCCTTTCCGGACAACCTCAAGTATCAGCCACGCCTGCATACCATTGGAGCCGTTGTATCGAAAGAGCAAGAAGAAGCAAACGACGAGCTCATCTCCCTGATTGATCTCGTCGTAGGACTCGATCTCACTTCGAACACATTTTCATCTGTCTTCACTGGCCAACCAAACGACCTTATTGTGTCGAAGTTTAGTCAGGAAGCAACAACACTCTTTGATCATGAACCAACACGAGTAACCACCATCAACGGTGCCGCACATTCCGCCGGATTTGACGACTGTATTGGCGTGATGACACCAGCGTCTGGTGCTGCGGCACGAGTGATCTCCCTACTTCATGCGCGTTCAAACAGTGAACTCTTTTCATCGGCTTCGTTGCCGTATCGAATGAATGTTCAGCCAAGAGAGGCAGATGACGCAAAAGATCGGATTGCACTTCCTGCGAAACTAGATTCTGATGTTCAAGTTGAGGTCTCCTCGCAACTCAATATCGTTGAGCCGTTGCCGGGAGCACAAGTGAATCCGGGTTCAATTGTTTCGATCGTTGTTCAGTCAACTACAGCCCTGCCCCTTTCCACCGTACATGTCCTATCTGCCGACACGCTCGCTGTGGATTCTGTTGGCCCCTTTACGTTTAGCATTCGTGTGCCCAGTAATGCGCCGCTCGGGCCTATGCGACTCGTTGTTGTGGGTAGTAGGAGGAATGCCAGCACAGGCAAGGACACCACATCTGAAGCGCTCACAGAGACCATTGTCCTCAAGAACACGACAACAACTCCATGTCGATCCATGCAGTTTGGAATGGATACCATGATAACGTTGAGCGCGTATCATCGTTCAGAAAGACTCCACGTTCGTTCCACATTTATTGACGGCGTTGAAAGAAGCGTTGAGCTTGATGGAGGAACATTATTTACGATTGCAGACACATCTGTGTGCGTCATCAAGAACGGATGGATCCAAGCGCGAACTACAGGTGTCACCACCATCACGGCAAAGCGATGCGCACAAACCGACACACTCATTGTTCGCGTACTCGGTTTCAATCTACCGCCGACAGCAGATGCAGGTGCAGACACATCGATGGTGAGCGTAGGACGCGCAGAACTTAATGCCTCGCAATCGACCGACCCTGAGGATGATCCACTAACGTATCGTTGGTGGATTGAGTTTTCCGAAAGTTCAAGAGCCGCAACCATCAACGATACAACTGCGCGAGTCACGTATGTGGACGTCAACTCCATCGGTCTCACCGTCGTAGGCCTAGAAGTGCGAGACACTGCCTCGCATGCAGACACAACATGGAAGTTCATTCGTGTTGGCACCACAACATCCGTCCACGAATCGGATGTATCACCGAGCGCGCACGTGTATCCCCAACCCTGCTCTGATGTTGTTTCGTTCTCGGGGTTCGATCTACTGGCTCAGCTTAACAAGTGCGTCGTGTATGATGCTGTTGGAAATGCCATTGCACTCGATTGCATTTCGTACACCCACCATACAGCGACGTTCAACACTTCTGTACTCTCAAGTGGCATCTATTGTGTGAGAGGTGAGACAAGTCGAATAGTGTTGTGTGTTGTGAAGAAGTAGCTCTCACCTACACTTCACGGCTGGATACACTTTTTCAACCATTGAACTAGCTCAACCTCATTTACGATAGACCACGAGTGAGGATGTCGCTGTCCGTTAGCGCGGTAGCCAGTCTGAAATGTCTGCATGAACTCAGCGTTCTTGTTTCCCATTAACACCAACCGATTGATGAGCTCTGCCGTTACCTCGTAATTCGAATTGTGAACCGTTTGGTTCCTGTTCGTTATTCTCCAGGCAATGTCTACGTCGTGATATGTTCGCACAGCTGTGTTGACAAGAAACTTTTCATTCTGACTCAGATTTTTATCCATGCTGAAGGCCGTAAGTGCGGCGTACGTTTTCTTGTTCTCTTTCGGTATTCCGAAATCAGCTTTCATGTATCCCATTATACGGACAGCTTCGTCCGTCGCCAATTCTGAATACTTATTTCTCGCACTTTCTTCGAGTTGATCATAGATGGTGAAAACGTCTATCGGAGAATCGACAATAAAAACGCCACGTGGTTGAATTGGATAGTTCTTGGGGAATTCATTGCACAATTCAACATATCGCATTGCGATCATGCCGCCAGCAGAGTAGCCACCCAACACAAAACTGCTACTCTTTACTGCATACGTTCTCAGAACATCCTTCATCACCGCCGATAGTTTTGCGTTTGTTACGGAGTCTGCATACATCTTGTTGCCGCCCGCATAGAACACCGTAAGAATCCCGTTGGCATATGCCACCTTGTGAAGTTTTGTTTCTGGCGGCGTGTCATCTGCTCGCTGCCCGAATCCTGCCAAGAGTACGAGCACGCCCGAGATTGTATCGCTCTTTGGTTCGACCACTAGATAGTAGCCGCTGTGATTGTCACTACTATCGAGCACGACTCTCTTCACTGTTTGAGCGGACACATTCTCACAGATTACAATGGTGAACGCGAATGCTAACAGATATGTTATTGATAGGTTCATTCACGTGTCCTTGACGGTGTTCTCGTTCATGGAGTGCTTCTGTAGCACATCCACATACTGTGCAACGTATCGGTCCATGTCGCGCCGACGGTATTGCATCACGTAGCGAGGGTGGTCAAGGTAGACGACGTTGTCGAAGGCAAACTCTGGTGCAATGAATTTCTTGAAGAATGCTTGCAAGGCACCAGATCCAAGTAAGACCGTTGCGTCTGTGCGAAGACCTGCGTCGATCATCGTACGCATCGACGTGAGAACAAACGGGACGATGTCCTTCTTCAACGAAGCGTCGTCGTAGAAGTTGATGTTCTTGCCGTCTTTGATGAAGCCGAGTGGACTGAGCGCCGACAGAAACACATCTCGGTAGAATGCCCGCGGACCGCCGTATCCGTTGATGACCGAGGAGATGAATTCGGCCGATGGTTCACGTCGACCCACAATCTTGCTGTGTATTCCAAGTTGGTGCGTCAGTGCATACGGGTCAGTAAACGACAAGCCCGTCACCCCCGCGCCAAATCGTCCGGGATTGATGCCCCACACAGAAAGTCGTTTGTGGGAACCCGTGTAGTACGTCGCGCAAAACTGGTGGATCACAGATCGCACGTCGCTCGATTGATATGGATCTAAAACGGAAAATCCGTTGGGCAGCTTCACGTTCAGCGTTAGCGACGTGAGAAACTGCTCAACGGATCTTCCAAAGTCCGACATTGTTAGAAACCGTAAACGATTGCGGCTCGCGCACCAACGTAGTCAAGGAAGTCTACTTCCGTGAGTTCTCTTCCCGTGATGCGATGGATGATCTCCGACGGCAATTCCGTGCGACCATACTGGTGGATGTTCTCACGAAGCCATTCTTTAATCGGAGCAAAATCTCCACGTGCGATCTTCTCTGTCACATCGGGCATGGCAACCTTCAACGCATTCCACTCCATGGCAGCATACAGCTTGCCAAGTGTGTAGGACGGGAAGTAGCCTATGCCGCCAAACGACCAGTGCACGTCTTGCAAACAACCTTCTGCGTCGTTTGCGGGCGTAATGCCAAGCGATGCCTGCATTTTCTCGTTCCAGATGCGAGGAATATCTGCTACCTCAATCACACCGGCCATCAAGTCTCGCTCAATTTCGAACCGCAAGATGATATGCAAGTTGTACGTGAGTTCGTCGCTCTCTACGCGGTTCATCGACGGCGACATTTTGTTGATCGCCTTGAAAAACGACGTCGCTGTCTGATCTGCAAGTTGTGTTGGGAAGGCGGCTTGGAGGCGAGGGAAGGCCCACACCCAAAATGCTTCGCTGCGTGCGATTACATTTTCCCAGAAGAGTGATTGCGACTCATGGATTCCCATGCTCGCACCCTGCGCACTGGGCGTGCGTGCAAGATCTTTGCCAATTCCCTGCTCATACATTCCATGTCCGGCCTCATGAATCAGACCAAAGAGACATGAGCGCAAATCATTCTCGCGAATGCGAGTAGTAAGGCGCACGTCTGTAGCACCAAACGACGTACAGAAGGGATGCGCCGAAAGATCTACGCGTCCAACGTGCATGTCAAATCCAAGTGCCTGCACCACTTCACGCGCAAAGTCGAGTTGCTCGTTCTTCAGATAGGTGCGGTGCAACACATCGTCGTTCGCTTTGGCGAGATGCGGTTGGATCTTCGCCAACAACGCCGTCGTCCCCACGCGCAGTCGATCAAAGATTGGCGTGATCGTAGCCACTGTCAACCCTGGCTCGTAGAGATCGAGCAGCAAGTCATACGGATGTTCACTCGCTCCAAGCAGAGCTACTTCTTCACGTTTGAGTTCAACGGTGCGCTGCAAGAGCGGTGCGAAAATGCTGAAGTCTGACGCGTCTTTCGCATGCTTCCACGCATCCTGCGCGAGCGAAGCAACTCGTGTTTGCTCTTCCACGAGTTCGACGGGAAGTTGTACAGAGCGATCATGATCGCGAATGAAAGTCTCCGCAATGCGTCGTTCGCGCTCTGGCATAGACGCTAGTTGAGGCTTCACAGCAGCAACGGCAGATGTTGCGGCGTCGTTCGTCATGAAGGTATGTATGAGTGCCGATAGGGTTGCCATTTGCTCGGAACGTCCAACCACCGCGCCGTCGGGCATGTAGGTTTCTTGATCCCAGCCTAGCACAGCTGCCGCCTGCCCAAGATCTGTGACCGTGTGCATGATCTTCTTCAGGTTGTCGTAGCTCATATGATCATCATGGCGTCGCCATACGCAAAGAAGCGATAGTCGCTCTTCATGGCGCGCTTATAGGCCTTGAACAGCGTTTCCTTGTTGCCCAAATAGGCAGTGGCAAGGAGGAGGGCTGGCGAGGCGGGAAGGTGAAGGTTCGTGATAAAGCGATTGGCAATCTTGAATTCATACGGAGGGTGGATGAACTTGTCGGTCCAACCCTTGTTCGGCTTGCAAATGCCGCTCGTGAGGACGCTCGACTCAAGTGCTCGAACAACGCTGCTGCCAACAGCATAGACATTCTTCTTTGCCTTGAGTGCCTTGTTGATGACGTCGGCAGAGTCCTTCGAGATTTCGAAATACTCAGAGTACATGCGGTGCTTCGTAAGGTCTTCCACTTCGATCTGCTCGAAGATTCCTTGACCGATATTCAATGTTACTTTGGCAATCTTCACGCCCTTCTTCTCCGCCGCCTTCAAAAGCTTATCGGAGAAGTGCAGACCAGCGGTTGGTGGTGCGATTGAGCCCACCTTGCTGTCGTTGGCGAATACACACTGATATGTTTCCTTGTCGTGTTCGGTTGGCTCGCGCTTGATGTATTCAGGCAACGGCATTTGTCCGATGCGTTCGATGACCTTGTGCAGATCGCCGTCATACGAGAAACGAACGGTACGACCTCGCGATGTGGTGTTATCGATGATTTCGCAGTAGAATTTGTTGTTGTCAAAGTAGATCTTGTTCCCAATACGAACCTTCCGTGCGGGCTCTACGAGGACGTCCCAAATGCGTTCTTGGGCCTTGAGTTCGCGAAGCAACATCACTTCAATCTTGGCGTTCGTCTTTTCCTTCTTGCCGAACAAGCGAGCCGGGAAGACCTTGGTTTCGTTGACCACGATCACGTCGCCCTTGTCCATATACGTGATAATATCCTTGAAGTGCTTGTCTTCGATCTCACCAGTCTCCTTGTTGATCACCATCAACTTTGCGCTCTCACGAGGGTCAGCTGGGAACTTGGCGACAGCATTCTTGGGTACGGTGAATTTGAATTCTGACAGCTTCATGAGGTATCCTTACGTGGCCGGGGAAAAAAGAGTGCAAAAATAAGGATTTCATGACCCTCAGGTCAATCGAAATCGTTACTTTTTCAGGTTATAGTCAATTTTAGCGCCTAGAATGTCACAATTCGCCCTTCACACGAAGTATAAACCCGATGGAGATCAGCCTCGGGCCATCGCAGAACTGCTCGATGCCATCCAATTGGGTGAAAAGCATCAGACATTACTGGGGGTAACTGGTTCCGGAAAGACCTTTACGATCTCGAATGTGATCAAGGAGATCAATCGGCCAACCTTGGTAATCTCGCCCAATAAAACGCTCGCAGCGCAACTGTATGGTGAATTCAAGTCGTTCTTTCCCGAGAACGCCGTCGAATTCTTTATCTCGTATTACGACTACTATCAACCAGAGGCCTATGTTCCTTCGACGGACGTGTTCATCGAAAAGGACTTCGCGATCAACGACGAGATTGATCGGTTGCGACTTCGTGCCACGAGTGCGTTGGTTGAAGGTAGACGGGATGTGATCGTGGTTGCATCGGTGTCCTGCATTTACGGCATCGGAACGCGTGAGGAATTCGCCGCTCAACTGTTCACGATCCAAGAAGGAATGCAGCTTACGCGACAAACGCTGTTGTATCGCCTGACAAACATCCATTATTCACGTAACGACTTTGAATTTCAGCGCGGCACGTTTCGTGTGCGTGGCGACGTGGTGGATATCGTGCCGGCGTATGAAGAAGACCGAGCAATTCGCGTCGAGTTCTTTGGTGACGAGATCGAAAAAGTGTCGTGGATCAACCGCGTAGACGGATCTCTCATCGAACGATGCGGCTTTGTGACGCTCACGCCCGCACGACTTTTCGTGACCTCTGCAGAAAACATGGCCAAGGCCATGATCAACATCAAGGAAGAACTCATCGACCGGCTCCAGGACATGCGTGCGAACGAACGCTATCTCGAAGCGCAACGCCTTGAGCAACGTACACTCTTCGATCTAGAAATGATGAAGGAAGTCGGATACTGTTCGGGTATTGAGAACTATTCGATGCACATGACCGGCAGACAGCCGGGTGATCGTCCTGCCTGTTTGTTCGACTATTTCCCGGAAGACTTTTTGCTCGTCGTCGACGAAAGTCATGTGACGCTTCCGCAAGTGCGCGGCATGTACAACGGAGATCGTGCACGCAAAATGACGTTGGTAGAACACGGCTTCCGCCTCCCTTCCGCCCTCGAAAACCGTCCGATGCGATTCGAAGAGTTTGAAGGCATGGTGCACCAGGCCATCTATGTGAGCGCAACGCCCGGACCCTATGAGCTCGAGAAATGTATGGGCGTTGTTGTGGAGCAGGTTATTCGTCCGACTGGGCTGTTGGATCCGAAGATCGATGTGCGTCCTGTTGCGAATCAGATTGACGATCTGATTGGTGAGATCCGCGCGCGGACAGAGAAGAAGGAACGTGTGCTGGTGACAACGCTCACGAAGCGCATGGCGGAAGACCTTACCGACTACTTGCACAACCTGAAAATCAGCGTGGCCTACATTCATAGTGACGTGGATTCGCTTGAACGCGTAGACATCATTCGCAATCTGCGACTTGGCAACTTCGATGTGTTGATTGGTGTGAATTTGCTGCGCGAAGGACTCGACATGCCAGAGGTTTCGTTGGTTGCTATTCTGGATGCCGACAAAGAAGGATTCTTGCGTAGCGAGCGTTCGTTGATGCAGACAGCAGGTCGTACGGCGCGGAATTCAAATGGACTTGTCATCTTCTATGCAGACAAGATCACAAACAGTATGCGTGCGGTAATGGACGAGACGAACCGACGTCGGCTATTGCAAGAAGAGTACAATACAAAACACGGTATCAATCCAACAACGGTCTACAAGTCTATTGCCGAAATCCTCGAGTCTACGTCAGTCGCCGACATGCAAGGCAATCGCCTCGCAAAGAGAGCAGAGGCCGAACAGTCGAAGATGAAACGTGCGGCAGAGCCAATGGCCAAGTATCTGACGAGCGATCAGCGTGCGGAGATGATCGAACAGATGTTTGTGGAAATGAAGAAGGCGGCGCGGGATCTGGACTTTGAGCGTGCGGCTCAGTTGCGCGATCAGATCACAACCCTGCAAGCTATGGCGTGACAACCCGACGGTAGAAGTCTAATAGCTCGCCCATGCGAGCTTCCCAGGTGTACTCTCGTTGCATGAGTTCCCTACCCTGCACACCCAACGCTGCTGCGTTGATAGGGTGTTCAAGCACGTCGCAACACCGTTGTGCGAACGTGTTTGCATCGTCCGCGATGAGCACGTGCGTTCCGTTAATCACTGGAAGTCCTTCTGCTCCGATCGTTGTAGTGACAAGCGCGCATCCAGCACCCAACGCTTCCAAGATCTTAATGCGTACGCCGCTGCCACTAAACAACGGCACAACACTCATGGCGTACTGCAGACGAAACGCAACTGGATCGTCAATCTCTCCGTGCACAATCACGCTCGTACCGTTGTGCAATGCGATGATCTCGGCACCTGGATTTCGGCCCGCTATATGCAGTACCGCGGCGGGGCGGGTCTTTAAGATGATGGGCATCACGGAACGCACGAACCATAGCGTGCCCTCTACGTTTGGCGCCCATTCCATACTGGCGAGCAAACAGATCGTGTCGGCTTCGCGTTGTGCTGCCGCCACAACTTCGTCCGCCGGAATGTGAATGCCGGGTGGAACAGATTCAATGGAAAGCTGCGGATTACATACTCTGTACACGTCGGCATCGTCCTCTGACAAGGTTGCGCACGCGTCAGACAGAAGTAAGGCTTCTTCTTCGAAGGCCTTGGTACGCCGCGCCAACAGCGACCGATACCAACGCTCGAGTATGGAACGTCCACATTCCTGCGACATGCGCTCTTGTATACGATACTCGACGTTATGCGAACGATAGATCACGATGGGCACGGCCTTGTTCTCTATGGCCAGCGCATTGCGCGCATGCAATCCGAGTTCTACGGTAAAGAGTTGTTCGCAATGAATGATGTCGAACGGACCGTACACGTCCGCCGTTTTTACAGCCGCATGCAATGTGTCGGGCGTAATGAACCGCTCAAGCCAATAGGAATGTCGGATGGAATCATCGAGTACGGACCGACGTGGCATCACAAGATTTCGGAGTGCACCAACTGCCGTAAGATGCGTTTCTACAGGTACGGCAACCACGTTGGTACAAAGGTGATGAAGTTCGGAAACGTCAGCTCGATGCTTTGAAGTATTGAGAGCAAGAATCGTAATGTCGATTCCTGCCGCATGCATCGCCTGCAACGACTCCAGCATCACGATGGCGCCGCCGTCTCGAGCAGGAACAGGAATGCGCGGCAGAATGACAAGGATCTTCATTGCACACCCGACGTGATTCGCACAATGTCGGCCGCGGCTCGGTCCCACGAATAGTACTCAGCCACCTTCGCTGCTTGCTCGGCCACACGCACGCGCATGTGCTCATCGGTGAGGAGTTGCAGGAGCGCCGAAGCGCATGCATTGGCATCGTCGGACTCGATGAGCATGCCGTTGTCTGCATGGCGGACATACTCACGCATCGCAAACGCATTTCGTGCTAAGACCGGAACACCCGCAGCCAGTGCTTCGAGTGGTGCGATACCATAGGCCTCAAACCGAGAAGGCATGGCAAACGCATCTGCAATCGCCAATTCTGCACGCAATCGTTCGTGCGACGCGTCGCCAAGAAAATCTACCCATTCCGGAATACTTCCTTCTTCGGGCCACTCTTGGGGCCCTGCCACGATGAAACGTATGGGGAAAGGAGCGGAGGGAAGCATGGCACGAATTGCGCGCAGCACCACGTCGCCTGCTTTGCGTTGCCAGTCACGACCGATGAAGACCACGCGACGTTCTGCCTTCCCGTCTCTCGGTAGGAAACGTTCTTGTGTAGGAGGCGCAACAGCAACATTGATTCCAGGTGGAACAACGTGAACCCGATCCGCCGGTGCGAGTCCGCGCTCGATGATAAAGTTCGCATTCCACGCGCTCATGGAGATCACTCCAGCAGCACGCTTGAATGAAGCACGCTCGCGTCCAACACGCGCAGTCAACATCTTTGGTGAATAGGATTCGAACGATGGAAGCACAGTGTCTGTGCTTCGCATGTAGTCTACAGCGTGCGAGAAGCAATGATCCTGGTAGAAGAAAGTTGGGATCTGTGCGATGCCGTGTTCACCAATCGACAATACAGCATCAAGACCTGGTAAAGCCGCAACGGCTTTCAAGAACGCTCGTTCGTGCGCAGCAGCACTCAGTGGACTGTAGCGCCAACCACTGGCGAAACGTCCGTGCACGCGACGGATGTAGAGGATTCTCGCAAGTGCAATGGCAACTGTCGACACACGCATCGGCGCATCCACCACGCGCACATCGGCTCTTCGTTGCAAGGCGTTGAAGAGTGATAAGGGTGCGTGCGACCAGGTGCGACTTCTGTCTGCATCCCACGCGCATGCAAACCCAAGTTGTAATGGTGATGATGGCTGCATAGGGCACATGAATATAACCCCCCGTATATTCGTCGCCACCATGCGCATTCTCTTCGTATCCTTTTCCTCTGTTGTAGACGTCTATCAAGACAAGCTCCGCTACCTTGCCGCCATGCCAGATGTGGAGCTCTTTGTATTGCTTCCACGGCAGTTCAAAGAAGGTGGACGGATTGTAGATGCACACCTCGGAGACGGATCCTATACGGTGATCACACGTCCTGCGCCCATGGCAAACAAAGGACATTACAATCGATTCTTCTTTCGCGATTTGCGTTCGGTGTTTCGCACGGTCAAGCCAGACCTCGTACACATCGAGGCCGAACCGGAAAGCGTTGTCACCGTGCAAGTAGTACGTCACGCCCTCCGGCTCAAGCGCACGCCCGCCATGGTATGTTTTACGTGGCGCAACATGCCATTCCCGCTCGAGCATTGGCCTGTGTGGCATCCGAAGAAGATCTTCTTTACGTTGTCACAGCTCACCACCATTCCGCACTTCAATGCCATCATTTCTGGTACGCACGAGGCCGAGGCCGACCTGCGGCGACGTGGGTTTGAAGGTCCCATGCCCATCATTCCTCAGTATGGCATCGATCCTCGCACCTATCACACTCCCGAAAACAAAGAAGCGCTCCGTGCAACACATGGTATGAAGGGCTTTGTTGTTGGGTTTGCAGGACGGTTGTTGAAGATGAAGGGATTGGATGTATTGGTGGATGCCATCGCACGCATTGACAACCCCGACGTGAACTGCGTTATTCTTGGAAGCGGTGAGTATAAGGAAGCTCTGTTGCAGCGCGCAGAAGAGCGAGGCGTGGCCGACCGTATCCGTATCATTCACGGGGTTCCTGTACGCGAGGTCCCTGAGATTCTTTCGTGCTTCGACGCATTGGCCGTTCCGTCCCTCACGTATCCACATTGGAAAGAACAGTTCGGTCGGGTGATTCCCGAGGCCATGGCCTGCGGCGTCCCCGTACTTGGTTCCAATTCGGGCGAGATCCCGCACGTGGTGGGTGATGCCGGCATCATCACCCCCGAAGGCGATGCCGCCGCACTGGCGGACGCTATTCTTCGGTTGTATAACGATCGTTCATTGGCCCAAACCTTGAGTGAGCGCGGCGTAGAGCGCGTTCGTACCATGTACACCAACAAGCACATCGCCGAGCAGATCTACAAAACGTGGCTCAACGTTTTGCCTGCGCCGCTTCCGTAATGCACTGCCACAGGATCTCGGCTGTACGATCCCACGAATATTTCGCCGCTTGACGAAGCCCCTTTGCTCGTAGGTCTGCGCAGAGTTCGTCATCACTGATCACCCGTTCCATTGCCTGTGCAATCGCATCGATATCAAGCGGGTCTACAAGGATTGCCGCATCACCAGCCACTTCCGGCAGAGACGACACGTTTGATGCAATCACGGGTGTACCAACGGCCATTGCCTCGATCACCGGAACACCAAAGCCCTCGAAGAGCGGCACCTGCACAATGGCGCGCGCACCTTTGTAGAGTGCGACGAGTTCTTCATCAGAAACATAGCCCGTAAAGCGAACATCGCTGGCATAGGTCATCTGCTCTAACGTCCGGTCTACATCTGCATCCTTCCAGCCTCGCCGCCCTGCCACTACCAATTGCACAGCAGAGTTTGTCATGTGCTTCATTTTGTCGAATGCTTCGAGTAGTCGCGGCACGTTCTTTCGCGGTTGAATGGTGCCAACGAACAAGAGATAGGAGGGCTCAGGGGTGGCAAGGACCGGGTCGCGAAAGATTGGTCTGGCGGCATTCGGGGCCACCGTAATCGCAGACTCCGAGATCCCTGTTCGATGGGCAATATCCGAGCGGGCAAACTCTGAAACGGTCACAAGCCGCGTAGCTGCTCGCGCACCACGCGGAAAGTACCGTCGGTAATACCACAATGCGAGTGCGTGTACCTGCTCTGGCACAGCATCATAGCCCATATCATGCAGTACAGACACCATTGGAACGGGAGGATGCGACGGCACTAATCCCTCGGGCGAGTAGAACACGTCGCAGCCATGAGCCTGTAAGGCGGCAGGGAGTCGACGTTCAAACCAGAGATACCACAGGAAGGGGTGCCGCGTGCGTGGACCGAAGACCACGTTGCGAACGTTGGGGCCAAAAGTGTACTTCGTATGGCCAGGACGGTCAAAGAATAGCACAAACGTGACGTCCGGATGCGATGCCGTCATGCGCTTGATGGTCTCGAAGGCATACCAGCCGATTCCGTCTAGTTTTCCGGAGAGAAGTGTGCGAGCATTTACGCCAACTATCATAAAGTCTCCATCCCTGCGTCACAAACCACGCCAGACGACAGAATCCACGACCTCGTGTAACGTATCTTTGTACCTATGCCTGAACAACCATTTCCGAGCGCGCAAATCATAGCGTTGCTCTTTCGTAAAAAGTGGATCATCATTGTCGTGAGCATCGTTGCAGCCATTGGCGCCTATGCTTATGCGATCTCGCTGCCATCGTACTTCCGCTCCACCGTGAACTGTGTTCCGCCAAAGGCCGATCAGTCGGCGCTCGGTGGTGCCTTAGGTGGACTTACCTCGACGCTCAAAGACATCGGACTTACAAAGATGGCAGGTAAAAGCGCCGATGCCTACGACTTCATTGTAATCCTGTATGCACGTTCCTTACGCGACTCCATGATCAAGCGCTACGACCTTGTGACGGAGTACAAGCTCGAGAAGGCAACGGCGCAGGAGCAACGCGACGAGTTTGAGGGCAACCTCGAGATCAATCTGCATAACGAAGGCAATTACGAGATCACGATCTACGATCAAGACCCGGTGAAGGCGGCAGAGATGTGCACGACGTTTGTTTCGTATGCCAATGCACTCTCTAACCGCATTGCGCGCGAGGAAGCAGTGAAGGCCACGGCCTATCTTGAGAATCGTATGCGACTGATGGACTCTACGATGTTCTCGTTGGCAGATTCTCTTTCTGCGTATTCAAAAAAGTACATGATGTTCTCACCTCTTGATCAGGCGAAGGCGTCGGCCACGGCGATCACAGAAGTCAAGGCCAACATCATGAAACAAGAAACGATCTTGGGTCTGCTCGAGGCAAACTATGGTGCATCTGATCCGCAGGTGCAAGCACAGCGATCGATGGTAACAACACTGAAAACGCAGTTCGACGACATGCAGAACAAACCAGGATTTGCCGGAAACTTTGCGCTTTCTGATGCGGCTGGTGTTGGCGCTCGCTATATGAAAATGTATGCCGAGTATGAAGCCTCGATGAAGGTGAAAGCCTTTATGATGCCAACACTCGAACAGATGCGACTGGACCAACAAAAGAGTGCACCGAGTTTGCTTGTCGTGGATCCGCCCCTTGTCTCTGAAAAGAAGGCACGTCCGCGACGCGCGCTCATCGCGGCTGGAACTGGCATTGGTGCCGGCATCTTGTCTGTGCTGATCATCCTCCTCTTATTCGCGTATCGCTCGCTCAAGGCACAGATTACAACGTGACCCAGATCGGTCCATTCATCCCCCTTCTCGTCGTTCTCGGTCTTGGCTTCATC
>JBBRES010000043.1:0-15308 GCA_038202665.1 Kapaibacterium sp. (SeqCode)
GAAAGCCTTTTCGGACTCGATCCCACTCAAACGGTCAGCCAAGGTAGAGGAGATAGCAAGTGTTGTTTCCTTCTTCCTTTCTGATCATTCGTCGTACATCACTGGTCAGGTGATCAATGTAGATGGCGGACTGGCAATGTAATTGACCAAGACATTTCATCATTTTTTGTTTCGAGGACGTACTATGTCAGCAGTGGCGCAAAAGGTAACAGAGATCATCGTCAATAAGCTTGGCGTTGAAGAATCTCAGATCACGCCGGAAGCATCTTTCACGAATGACCTCGGTGCCGACTCGCTCGACACGGTTGAGCTCATCATGGAATTCGAGCGCGCGTTCAACATGACGATCGATGACTCGGATGCCGAGAAGATCCAAACCGTTGGTGACGCCGTAACGTATATCGAGTCCAAGAGCGCTTCCTAATTCGTCTCATTACCAACAGGTCTCTATGCCGCGGAATAACGTTCCACGCATTGTTGTCACTGGCGTCGGCGCCGTTACGCCGATTGGAAATACCAAGGACGAATTCTGGCAGGGCATGATGGACGGCCGCAGTGGTGGCGCTCCTATTACCCGGTTCGACGCGACGCAGTTTGAAACGCGCTTCGCGGCCGAAGTCAAGAATTACGACCCGCTCCTCGTGATCTCCCGTAAAGAAGTCCAGCGTATGGATCTCTTTGCGCAGTTCGCAATGTCTGCAGCCGTGATGGCTGTTGAAGACAGTGGCATCGATTTCGAAAAAACGAATCGTGAGCGCGTAGGGGTGATCTTTGGTTCCGGTATTGGTGGCATGTGGACGTATCATCACCAGCAACAGAATCTGTATGAGCGCAACGGTGTTCCCGATCGGATATCGCCGTTCTTCGTTCCGATGTTGATTAGTGATATCGCCGCAGGTCATATCGCTATTCGCTACGGTCTCAAAGGACCGAACTATGCGACGGTCTCGGCCTGTGCTACGTCGTCACACTCCATTGGTGATGCATTTATGCTTTTGCAACGAGGCAACGCTGATGTCATCCTTGCCGGTGGTTCCGAAGCCGTGATTTGTCCAATGGGCATTGGCGGCTTCAATGCTATGAAGGCACTCTCAACTCGTAACGACTCACCGTCCACTGCAAGTCGTCCGTTCGATAAGGAGCGTGATGGATTTGTAATGGGTGAAGGTGGGGGCATGCTCGTACTTGAAACACTCGAGCACGCCATGAACCGAGGCGCCACGATCTATGCAGAGATATGCGGTATCGGTCTTACCGACGATGCATTCCACATCACGCAACCGGCACCAGGTGGTGAAGGTGCTGTACGTTCTATGCGTCTTGCTATAGAGGATGCTGGGCTACAACCAACGGATATCGACTACATCAACGCTCATGGCACTTCGACGCCGTTTAACGACAGATCTGAATCTGCGGCAATTCGTACCGTTTTTGGTGAGCATGCCAACACGATCAGTGTGAGCTCAACAAAGTCGATGACCGGACACCTGCTTGGTGCTGCCGGCGCTGTCGAAGCGATCGCCACCGTCCTTGCGATCAAGAATAGTATTGCACCGCCTACGATCAATTACTCCACGCCAGATCCCGATTGCGATCTCGACTACGTGCAGAATGCTCCGAAGCCTCGTGCCATCCGTGCGGCCCTGAGCAACACGTTTGGATTTGGTGGGCATAACGCAACGTTGTGCTTCAAAGCTTTCCAAGAGTAAGGTGAAAGACATTGTTCGCACCCTCTACGTCAACTTCTTGAAGTTGACTTCGGCGCGTGGCTCTGTCGATCCAGCCATTACGAAAGAGCTCTTTCCAACTGCCGAGATTCTTACGCCTGCACGAGTCAAGGATCTAAGTCTGGCGCTCGATCTTGAGATAAAGAACTCTGCATTCTACGAGCAAGCGCTCACGCATCGTTCCTATTTGCAAGTATTGAATTCTCCAGACTATCGCTCGAATGAGCGACTGGAATTTCTCGGCGATGCAATCCTCGGCATGGTAACAGCCGAATACTTGTTCTATAACAACAGACAAGTACTCGAGGGAGAGCTTACGAAAATGCGCTCGTGGCTCGTCAACAAGAAGTCTCTGGCCATCTGTGCGCGCACGCTCCACCTCGAATCCTACCTCTTCTTGAGCTACTCCGCAAATCAGTCATTGCAACGTGGCAACGACAGTATGCTCGCGGATGCGCTTGAGGCCATCATTGCGGCTATTTATCTCGATCTCGGATTCGATGAGGTGCGCAAGTTCATCGTGAATTCGATGTTGCCCATTATGGTGAATGAATCGTTGGTGCAAGACACCAACTTCAAGAGTCTGTTGTTAGAAGACGTGCAGTCTCGCGGACACGCAGCACCGAAGTACGTCGTCATTCGTGAGGAAGGACCGGACCACGAAAAAGAATTTACGGTCGAGGTCTACGTCGACTCTACCTGCATTGGCGTAGGCTCTGGTCGGAACAAGAAGGACGCAGAACAGAAGGCTGCCAAAGCAGGCATCGATCTCCTTGCAAAGAAGAAAGAGCGACGTCGTCGAGAGTAACTTCGACCCAACTTTCCCCGTCAAACACGCAGTTCTCCCAATCATCACCTCCATGCTGAAGAACCTTTTCATCCTTGTATTGCTGTGTTCATGCGTTGTCGCACTGCCGTTGCGCGCGCAATTTTCGTCGGGCCAATTGCCATTTGGCAAGAACAAGGTGCAGTATCAAGAGTTCAACTGGAAGTACTACCAAACATCGAACTTTGATGTGTACTTCCATCAAGGTGGAGATTATGTAGCGCGCTATACGGCGGACCAAGCAGAGAAGGCCCTTGCCTCCATCCAAAACACCCTTAGCTACACGATCACAAAACGGATTGTGTTTATTGTGTATAATTCGCACAACCAGTTCCAACAGACGAATGTGCTTGACGAATACATGAGTGAAGGAATCGGCGGCGTTACGGAGTTGTTTAAGAACCGTATTGTTATTCCATTCGAAGGCGATTACCAGAAGTTCAAGCACGTGATCCATCACGAATTGGTGCATGCTGTCTTGAACGATATGTTTTACGGCGGCTCCATACAATCGCTCATCAACAACAATGCAAAAGCTATAATCCCAACATGGATGAATGAAGGATTTGCAGAGTGGGAGAGCACGGGCGGCTTGGATGTGAAGACCGATGAATTCATGCGCGACGTTGCCGTGAGCGAGTATCTCAAGGGCCTCTACCAGCTCAATGGCTACTTCGCCTATCGCGGTGGTCAGTCGTTCTGGTGGTATGTGGCTGAGAAGTATGGCAAGGGGAAAGTAGGCGAGGTCTTTAATCGGTTCCGTTCCATTGGTGACGTGAATCAAACGTTCAAGGCTGCGTTTGGAATGACGTATGAGGAAATGTCTGAACAGTGGGCCAAAGACTTGAAGAAATTCTATTTCCCAGATGTTGACAGATACGAGTACGTCGAAGATTTTTCGACACGACTCTCTAATCACCAAAAGGAAAACAACTTCTATAACACGTCGCCAGCACTTTCTCCAGACGGAGAGCGCGTGGCATATATCTCGGACCGTGACGATGTGTTTTCGTTGTACGTGATGGATATTGGCACGAAGAAAACAAAGCGTTTGCGTAGCAGTGCGCGTGCGGTAGATTTTGAGGAGCTCAACCTTCTTACACCGGGAATCTCTTGGAATCCGCAGGGCACGAAGCTTGCTGTTGGCGCAAAATCTGGTGGAGAAGATGCAATCTTCATTATTGATGTCAAGTCCGGCAACTACGAAAAGATCGACCTAGGATACAAGACCATTGGTGGTGTGCAGTGGTCACCAGATGGCACGTCGTTGGCATTCGACGCCGCGCCCGGTGAAGCCCAGTCCGACATCTTTGTCTACGATCTGAAACGGAAAACCACCACCTCCCTCACACACGACGTCTTCTCTGATATGGAGCCCGTGTGGAGTCCGGATGGCGATTGGCTGTATTTCATTTCAGACCGTGGTACCTACACGAGTGGTGACCAAACCACCGAGAATTTCTCGATGTGGGAGCATGACGTATCACAACGAGACATCTACCGTGTGAATGTCAATACACAAGTGATCGAACGTATCACGAACGATCCTTCGATAGGGAAGTACTCGATCGCCGTCGCACCTGATCACAAGACGATTTTGTACGTAGCTGACTACAACGGCATTGGCAACCTCTGGGAATTGAATCTTGCAACGAGCGAACGGCACGCGCGGACAAATTCATTGCAGGAAATCAGTCAGATCAGTTTGTCGAAGGATGGGACAAAGCTTGCCTTTGCTTCACAAAATCGAGTCGGCTACGACATCTTCATGTTGAAATTCCCGTTCGAACAAAAGGAACGGGATACCCTACCGTTAACAAAGTATCGCAAACAAGAGTTGGACGAGCGAGCATCGTTGGCGAGTATCATAACAACCAAGGATATCAAACGCAACGATTCCGTGGACAGTTATGGTGAATACGATATCGATTTCTCTCGCCAGTCCATGGTAAAACCGAACGAGAACATCAAGGTGAGTGAAACGGGTCCGTCTAAGGCGAAAGCCACAACAACGACAAGCACGGCAAAAGACTACCGTGTGACGTTCACACCGGATGTGATCACAGGCTCGGCGGGATACAGCAACTGGTATGGCGCACAAGGCGTCATCCAAATGTTGTTCTCGGATATGCTGGGAGATCATTCCATCTATGTTGCCGCCAATCTGTATTTGGACCTTTCGAACAGCAACCTTTTTGTTCAATACAACTACCTTCCAAAAATCGTAGACTATAGCATTGCCGGGTTTCATAATGCTGGATACTCGTACATCTCGAGCGGACGATCGACATTCCTGTACCGAATGCGCAACTATGGTGCAACGGGAACCGCGTCGTATCCCTTCAGCAGATATTCGCGCGTAAATCTTGGTGTGAGTGGAATCGCCATGGCACGGGAGAACCTCGATGTTCCACAAGATCCAAGCTTGAAGCGATTTGTAATCGTGCCCACGTTGTCCTACGTGTACGATAACACATTAAACGGCCTCTGGGCACCAAGTGATGGAACGCGTTGGAACACGACGGTAGAGGCATCGCCGAAGCTTTCGTCGTCGAGTGGACTTGGCTTCGTTACTCTACGCACAGACCTTCGGCATTACATTGGTCTCGGCAATAATTACACAATCGCACTACGAGGTTCGGGAGGATATAGCACTGGACCTGACCCTCAGAAGTTCTTTATTGGTGGTGTAGACAATTGGTTCAATCGTTCGTTTAGCGCGAATGGTTGGCCCTTCGTGGAGCCGGAAGATTTTGCATTTACACGTCCAGTGTGGCCACTTCGCGGATATGCGATCAATGAACAGTCTGGTTCACGATATGCCCAGGCTAATGTGGAGTTTCGATTCCCACTCTTGTTTGCCATTCAAGCTGGACCATTGCCTGCATTGTTCCAAGGTCTTCAGGGTCAGGTGTTCTTCGACATCGGAAGAGCTGCGGGCGAGTTGAACAGACCAACCACACCAACGGTCAAAACTGTGTTTTCCGATCAGTGGCTGTACAGTACTGGCATTGGTATCCGCTCTGTGTTGTTGGGTTTGCCGTTTAGGTTCGACGTGGCATGGCGCCACCAACCGTGGGGTGGTATGTCGGAACCATACTACCTGTATTCTCTAGGCATGGACTTCTAAGAAGAGCTCACTCTTCTGATGGCGGGAAGGTATATCCGGCACGTCCGTTCGTGCGGTCAGAAATCTGAGCAACCAACACATCAACCGTAGACAACGGCACATCTGCTTCGAAAATCACAGCATCTGAATAGATTGGCGTGTAGATGGCACCAACTTCTTCTAAGAGTGTTGTTATGCGAGAAACATCGTCGTACACGCAGAACACAGAGATCTTTCTCATACGCTGAATGAGCCGACGCTCGCTACCCTCGAGTGCAAGTTGCGCTGCCTCTGCATAAGCTCGTGCCAAGCCACCGGTTCCAAGCTTCACGCCACCAAAGAAGCGCACAACAACACAGAGGACGTCG
Organism: Kapaibacterium sp. (SeqCode); assembly: GCA_038202665.1. Classification (GTDB taxonomy): domain Bacteria; phylum Bacteroidota; class Ignavibacteria; order Kapaibacteriales; family Kapaibacteriaceae; genus Kapaibacterium. The sequence goes on from JBBRES010000043.1 coordinate 6,031, forward strand.
CTCACGAGAGCCCTTTGAAGGCAGAAAAGTATCGGCTTGCCTGCCGTGCCGGAGGGCTCACCGTCATCGGCTGTTCGAAAATCTTGTCCGTCGTGACCTAATCTATACGCGTAACAATGATGAGCTGCGTCATAGTGCTCTGCACGTAACGAGGCAATATGCGCGAGCGCATCAGCTTTTGCCGAGACGTGAAAGAGACAACCAATAAAAACTGATTTTTTGATGGTAATTTCGGTCCTCGTTTCTCCAACGATGGTCCAGTACGCATCCGGCGAGGCTGTACGATCAGTTGTCATGGAGAACGAGCATAAGGAGCGTCATGAGAATTGGAATGGTTTGCTATCCCACCTATGGTGGAAGCGGTGTATTGGCCACGGAACTAGGTCAGGCTCTTGCGCGAAAAGGGCATAGTGTCCACTTTATCTCCTACGCACTCCCAATGCGATTGGATCGGTATCAGGACAACATCTTCTATCACGAAGTAGAGACTCCTGCGTATCCGTTGTTCGAATTCAACCAGTACACGCTATCGCTTGCTGGAAAGATCATCGACGTAGCAAAATATGAAAATCTCGAGGTCCTTCACGTGCACTATGCCATTCCGCATGCTGTTAGTGGATATCTCGCAAAGGAGATCATGCAGAGATCGAATCCATTGTCGCTCATTACTACACTGCACGGTACAGACATTACACTTGTAGGACTCGAACCAAATTTTCATCCGATCATCAAGTTTGCACTCGAACGTTCGGACGTGGTGACGGCGGTTTCAGGTTTTCTTCAAGAGAAGACGAGGCAGAACTTCAATGCCGAGACACCTATCACAGTGATTCCAAACTTCGTAGACACTAAACTCTACAAACGTGTTGAGTGCACGAAGTTGCAACAACAACTGCATATCGAGGATGAATTCGTGCTGATGCACGTTTCGAATTTCCGTCCTGTAAAACGTGTCCAAGACTGCGTCCGCATCCTAGAAGAAGTGCGCAAGACGGTTCCAGCTAAACTCGTCTTTGTGGGCGATGGCCCAGAGAGATCAGACGCCGAACGACTCGTACGCGAGCTCGGCCTGTGGGATCATGTGAAGTTCCTTGGGAAACAATCAGCACTGCCTGAGATTCTTTCCATCGCAGATATTTTTCTTCTGCCAAGCCAAAGTGAATCATTTGGATTGTCGGCGCTCGAGGCTATGAGCTGTGAGGTTCCCGTGATAGCGACCAACATCGGTGGAGTGCCAGAAGTGGTGGGACACGGTGAATGTGGATACATCGCAGAACTTGGCGATGTGCAACGCATGGCGCGTTACTGTGTGGAGTTGCTTACGACTCCGAAGAAGCTAGCCGCGTTTCGTGCCAATGCTCGCAAACGAGCAGTACAACAGTACGATATCGACCTAATCGTACCGATGTACGAAGAGGTATATCGCCGTTCTCTACAAGAACTCAACGCTTAGGGGAATCGGTACCGTACGCCCTGCTGTGCATAGCCGGCAAAATCTGACACGTCGTGACTCTCATACGAGTCTGGGTAGTGCATCAAGTACATCTTTTTCCGAATGTGCTCTGGAAGCGTCCGGAGCTCCGGCGTGGAAGCGTGCACTGGGTTGTAGCTGAATGCTGCATCGTGGAACATCACTTCTGACCGATCTGCATACAAATCGATCAATTCACGGTCGAACTTCGTGTCACCGGAAATGAACACCCGATCGTCCACCATCAAGCCATACGTGATGAAGGCATCCGCAGGGGTTGTGGCTTCGCCAGGAATGTGATTGGTGTGGAAGAGCTCTATGTTGATGCCGCCGAAGTTGGTGCGCAAGATCCGACGTGGTCCGTTGCTGAGAACCTCAAGAGTGTGTTCGTTATAGAGGTCGGCAAAGTCCAATCGCTGACCGTCATGACTTTCCTCGTTGAACTCCAATCCTCCGCGGAGCGACATCTCCCACAACACCGGGCGATACTCATCATGGATGATCATGTTCAGCTTTGCGCGTCCCAAAGCGGCAACCGCAACGTAGCGGTTGATAAGCGTAAGGTATTCTACGCCGCCAATGTGATCTGCGTGACTGTGGGTAGGCAGTATGGTGCGAATGTCTGTACACTCAAGGCCCGCAACTTCACGAAGCGCCTGAGGACCGGTCATCCCGAAATCCACAAGAACGTGCGTATCTCCCTTTATTAAAAGGAAGTTAGTCTGAAACAGGCGTTGAGCGAAAGCGTTGCCTGTTCCGATAAACACAATCTCAAGATCGCCCTCATTCGTAAGTGAGAGCGGCTTGACTACCGGCGATTCGATCATGGCCATCAATGGAGGTCCAGAATATTCCGTAAATGTACACAAATAATCGATTTAGAACTGTTGGGCATTTTCTTGCGAGCCATCGCGCGAAAGCTTGTCAATGAGGTTCCGGTTAAACACCGATTGAAGTGCGGATTGGATATCGGGATGTCTTGAAAGGAGTGCCTTGAGGTCTGCGAACCTCCACATCAAGTACCGCGACGTTGTGATCGTCTCGACCGTTGCCGACGCAGGGTTGCCGGACACAAAGGCCATCTCGCCTATAAAGTCGCCTTGCTTCAAATACGCTACAACCTCTGTATCAATGGTCACGGACGCAGCTCCGTCCGTTAGCAAGACGATGCGAACCACCTGATGACCCTGTTTGGTCACTTCTTCGCCTGACTCGACGGTTACCCAACTTCCCGTACGGATCATACGATGAAAGTCGACGATAGACAGTTGACCGAACATTTTTTGACGTAGCGTCTCCTCTTCCGGAGTGAGTCGTGCCATGCTCCGCTCTCGCAAAATCACCACGGTCTGAAAGATGTTAACGCTTGCGAACACAAATTCCCATGGCCAATCCTGCGTTCCATACATCAAACTCGACGCCATCGCGAAGAGTCCGGAACCGATCGCGAGTACGCGAAGCGGCAGGATCACGCGTACGAGCGAAGCGATGATCAACAAGAGATAGCCAACGTGACCAAGAATTGCGGGTAGAGTCAGATCCATGAAGAGCCCCCAACGGTGAACCAACGAACAGCCAAACATCGCATATCCTACGTCACTGTCCAAGTTCTGATTCCTTCCGTGGTATCTTTGAGGTATGAATGACGTGCAATCCTACCTCGACTCCCATCGGGAGCAACAGCTCAATGAGCTCCATGAACTTCTTTCCATTGCAAGCGTAAGCACCGATCCCGAACGTGCCGCCGACGTGCGCACATGCGCTTCGTGGCTGGAATCGCACCTTCGCAGCATTGGTATGCCCACCGTTCGCGTTTACGATACGCTCGGACATCCAATCGTGTATGCAGAAGACCTGCGAGCTGGAGCGGACAAGCCAACGGTGTTGTTCTATGGGCACTATGATGTGCAACCCGTCGACCCGATCGACCTTTGGTCCACGCCGCCCTTCAGCCCTACCATTCGCAACAACAAAATCTATGCGCGTGGCGCAACAGACGATAAGGGCCAAGTGTTTCTGCACATCAAGGCGATCGAGGCCATGCTTGCCGTCAACGGCGCTCTTCCGGTGAACGTGAAAATGATCATCGAAGGTGAAGAAGAAATCGGAAGTCCAAACCTTGCACCATTTGTAAAAGAGCATTCCGAGATGCTGTCGTGCGATTGCATTGTTGTGAGCGACACGTCGATGTTCGCCCCAGGAATTCCGTCGCTCGTCTACGGTCTGCGCGGACTCTGTTACGTGCAGATCGATGTGCAGGGACCGAATCGCGATCTACATAGTGGCTCCTACGGCGGCGCTGTGCAGAATCCATTGAATGCATTGGCAACCATACTTGCGTCGCTCAAGGATGCGCACGGACATATTCTCATCGACGGCTTCTACGACAACGTACTTCCGATAGACGCAGACGAACGCGCAAGTCTTGCCTCACTCGGTTATAGCGACGAGCGCCTCAAAAATGATGTGCAGGTTGCTGAACTGTTTGGCGAAGAAAACTTCTCAACGATTGAACGACTTGGCGCACGTCCCACACTCGATGTGAATGGTATGGTGGGAGGGTTCACGGGAGAAGGGGCAAAGACCGTGTTGCCCGCGCGCGCCATGGCAAAGGTGAGTATGCGTCTCGTGCCACATCAGTCGTACGAAGACATCACAGCAAAGATCACAGCACACATCCACCGCGTTGCTCCTGTGGGCGTTACGGTAACAGTCACAGACCTGCATGGCGCAGACCCCGTGATCGTTCCTCGCGACACACCTGCGATGAATGCCGCTGTGAGAGCGCTCGAAGAAACGTTCAATGAGAAATGTCGGTTCGCACGAGAAGGTGGATCGATACCCGTGGTCTTGTTATTCGACACAGTACTCAAGTCGCCAACCGTCCTCATGGGCTTTGGTTTGAACAACGAGAATGCACACTCACCCGATGAGCATTTTGATCTCGGGAATTTCTACGCCGGCATGCAAGCGGCTGTTCGCTTTTACGGATACGTTGCGGAGTTGGTGTGACGGTTGTTCCACGGCGCACAGCAGAAATGTTGTTGTTGTTAATCACGTGCCTGTGGGGCGGGACGTTTGTGTTGGTGAAAGAGGCCATGACTACCACGTCGCCGGCGCTCTTCGTTGTGCTTCGCTTTACGCTTGCTTTTGCAATTGCGTGCATACTGTGGCCACGGGCCTTGCGTGGGTGGGATCGGACGTTGGTGAGACGTGGCATCGTTCTTGGTCTGCTCTTCGGCAGTGGTTTTTTGCTGCAAACAGTTGGCTTAACATCCACATCGGCCTCTGCATCTGCCTTCATTACAGGAACCATGGTGGTGTTCGTTCCGTTCGTGTATCGCATCGTCGAAGGATCTGCCGTGCGAGGTCATCAGTGGTTGAGTGTGGTGATCGTCTTGATTGGATTGTGGGTATTCACGGCACCTGAAACGTCGGGCGTGAACGTTGGAGACATCCTCACGTTGATCAGTGCCATGATATGGTCTGTGTATCTCACCTATATCGATGTATGGTCGCGTGCTGTTCGTTCGGAACCGCAGAAGCAAAACACCCTTGTGCTCCTGCAGGTCATTGTGACGATTGTTCTCGCCCTAGTTGCCTTGCCCTTCTCCGGACCCACCGCCTTACAATTCACTCCCTCGATGCAATTGATGTGGGCCGTTTTGTACTGTGGCATTCTTGCGTCAGTTGTCACCACGTGGATACAAACTCGATTTCAGCAGTACACCCATCCCGTGCGCGCCGGCTTGATCTATGCCGTGGAACCATTGGCGGCTGCCGTCATTGCCTATATGGTACTGCATGAAGAGTGGACGGTGCGCGAGGCCATCGGAGCATCGGTTCTCTTCGTCGGCATTGTTGTACCGGATCTTTGGATTGCTCGAAGGACTTCTTCATGACAGATAACAAGCAAGAATTGCGTGAGCGTGTTTTGCAACGTCGGCAAGACATCACGGACGACGACCGATCACTCTGGAACATGATCATTTTCGAACGTGCTCACAAACTTCGCCCTTTTCAAATGGCACGTCGTGTCCACCTGTATCGGTCGTTTGGTACAGAAGTAGAATCAAACCATTTCTTCGACTATGCCTGGGGCATCGGCAAGGAAGTGTATGTGCCTGTAATGCGCCAAGGCACAGCGGAACTCGCCCATGTTCGTGTAGATCGAGACACGAAATGGCATCGAGGTGCGTTTGGGGTAGAAGAGCCCGTCGTAGAAAGTGAGATGCTCGTCGAGAGCACCGATGAACGTTGGAATGCAGAATGTGCCATAGTTGTACCAGTGGTGGGATTCGATCTCCACTGTCATCGTCTTGGATACGGCAAGGGATTCTATGACAGATTTTTAGCCACGACCACTGCTGTTTCGATTGGCCTTGCGTTTGAATGTCAAAAGCTCCAGCATGTTGCTGCCGAAGATCATGATGTACCGCTAACCTGTGTTGTTACTGAACAACGAACCTATGTCCCTTTGTAAAATCAACATCCTCCTTGCCGCCTTCCTTGTCCTTGCATCACTTTCCACGATGCAAGCACAGAACTGTGAAGAGTTACAACTGTTGCCTGGTGATGAGCATTTACTCAATCATGGAGTAGACTCTACTGGACATTGGTGGGCGATCACGCAGCCATTCACATCGTTCTACCACTTGTATGTAGACGGCAAACGATTTGGCCCCTATTCAGAGATAGGGAAGCCGGTGTTTTCCAACGACGGCACTACGTGGGCTTCGGTAGTAACGATCAATACAATTGTTCGGATCATCACTCCTGAAAAGGCAATACCCGTAAGTGGTACGGCGGTAGTGGCGTTGTTCTTTGCGACGCAAGCGCCGGTAATGTGTACGGTAACGAGACGTGATTCGCTCGTTACATTTTCCAATGGAAGCAAGTCTGTGCAAGTACTGTTTCCTGTTGGCTCCTATGCAACCGATCCGCAAGGTGAGCACCTTTTCTATGTAGGTCAGCGAGGTGCTGTTCAGGCACTTGTGCAGGATGGAGTAGAGGGTGTGACTGCAGACAAGATTGAACTTGCCGGCGTATGGTCTGATGGCACACCCGTTGTTGCGTTGCAAAACGGTCCGTCCACTTCTGTTCAGATTGGCGCGCGAAGCATTGTGTCGAACATACTCGGCGTGCGATTTCTCCAAGTGAATCGGTTTGGAACCGCACTTGCCTTTGTGTGCGAGAGAAGTGGTGGCTCAGTGTTCGCGTGCAAATACACAGACGAGATGAACGAGCCATGGTTTGGACCTCCATGTGACGGCATTTCGCAGCTCGTTCTTCATCCATTTGATGCGCTTGTTGCCTACTACGGCATTCGGAATCTGGCGCGCAGTGTGTACTTCGATGCTGCAGACTATCCTGCCGGACTTGAAACCGGTCGCATCGTTTTCACCAACAATGGTTCGACGATGGCCTATTTGAGTCGGGATGGAGACGACTACATCAGTCTTAACGGTAGGCGGTATCGGATGTCGTCGAAGGTGAACGTAAGCGCAGCGATTGCGGTACATCCCACGATCCCTGTCCTGGCGTATGCTACGTCTACGTCGATCGTCATGTGGGATATTGAACAATCTGGCTTTAAGCTCGGCAAGATGTGCGACCAGGTGTCGGACGCCGTCTACGTGAGAAAGATCAATGCGTTCCAGGCTAGTGGACAGTTTAACGATCGGTTGTATTTACTCACGTGCCGACCGTAGTTCCTCTGCACACCCTCTGTATCTTTGCACATGCGTTTTATCGTTCATACCGGCCAACATGGCCAGCAGCAGACCGTAGATCTTGTTACGCCACACGAGGCAACCATAGATGATGTGGCTGTGCAATTGCATCCAACGGATCGGGCGAATGTGTTTACTGCGACTATCGATGACAGGTCGTTTCCCGTGGTGATCACCAGCGACGGAGTGTCGGCCGTATCCATAAGCATGAACGGCTATCGCTACGACGTGGACGTGTACCGAGATCAACATCATGCATTGTTATCGCTTCTCACATCGAGTGCCTCTTCACATCCCCGCACCGTAAAGATCTCTGCTCCCATGCCGGGACTCATCAAGTCTGTGGGTGTTGTTGACGGTGCGACTGTGAAAAAGGGTGACGTTGTTTTCACGCTCGAAGCCATGAAGATGGAGAATGCGATTAAGTGTCCGTTGAATGGCATCATCAAAAACGTTTCCGTCCGTGAAGGTGTTGCCGTCGAAAAAGGTGTTGTGTTGTGTCTCGTAGAATCTTCCGGAGCGTGAACCATGATCGTTAGAATCCTTTTCTGTTGTTGCCTTTTGGCACTTGTTTCTGAAATCGCTGGCGCTCAAACATGGCGTGCACTTGGCTCTACGGCGCCCTACGTCCATCGCATCAAAGTGTGGAATGACAACACTGTGATCGCCTGTGCCGATTCCGCACCGCCGTTGTATGAAGATGTCAACCAACCGATGGAGTACTACTCTGGTGAAGGATATCAGCTGAGTATTGATGGCGGGACAACCTTCGCAGCGCCGATGCTGAAAGGGTACTCTGTACGAGACATCATACGTGTGCCAGGAGCTGAGCAAACGTGGATTGCCGCCGTAGCGAAGCCATTTTCTGCGCAAGGTGGAACGGTTCGATCCGTTGATGGGGGAGCAATGTGGTCTACGGTACCCGACAACAGTACGGTGACGTTTGAGCAGCTCCTCGCGGCACCATCATCAACACCGTTCAAGATCTATGCAGCAGCGAGTAATACGAGCGAAGGAATTCAAGTGTCGTTGGACACAGGAAGAACGTTTAATCGCGTTGTTGATATTCCCGTTCAGTCAAGATCGATCGCCATCTCGAAAGCCGACACGTCGTTGATATTCATGGCCGGAGATGCTCGACACTTAGCAGGCGTCTTCGTGTCGAAAGACGCTGGCATTACGTGGAAGCAAGACACGTCTGGACTCGAAGGCAAACGCATTTTGTGTGTGACTCCGTCCGCCTTCAATGCTCATGTGGTGTACTGTGGCACAGACAGTATTGTTGGCAACGTCACGGTTGGGTCTGGCATCTATCGTTCGCTGGATACTGGGAAGACGTGGCATTCTCTACGCGGACCCAACAACGCGCGCATCTGGCAGATCGTGGAGCATCCGCTTGAAGACCGAACACTCATCGCAGCAGGGGATTCTACAGGCGTGTGGATTACCACCAACTGGGGCGATGGATGGGAACGTTGGAACGACGGCATGCCAGCCAATGTGGTGGTGCGCACGATTGAACTCGCAACATCTGCTCCCGCATCAAAGCGGCTCGTCGCCTATGCTGGGACGTATGGAAATGGGATGTATAAAAGCGGTGAGATCACCACCAATGTCAACGATGCAGCAAGTGAAGAATCAGCAGTGATGTTCACCCCAAATCCTGCGAACGATCATATTCGTTTTTCAGACGTCAGTCGTCCGTCTGCTGTTCTTGTGCGAGATCTCCAAGGACGCATCGTATTGGAATCAACCACGGCAGACAGCGTTCTTGCGACGTCGCAGTTGTCGCCTGGCATCTATGTTGTCTCACTCGTAAACGAGCAACATCAGCGTGCTCAGTTGCTGCACATCCTCAGATAATCTTTCAACCTTGCCGCCTTGCCTATCCTTCGAGAAGCAAGGTCTGCCACGCTTCGACGATTTTGTCGAGCGCAAGAAATGCCTTTGCAATTCGGTGGAGTTGAGCGCGTTCATGTGTGCGCTGTAGGGCAAGAAGCACGTACAGGGCGGCTTCTGGGTCGCCGTTCGCAAGTTCGACTTCCACAGAGTCTGCGCGGAACTCTCTATCAAAC
>JBBRES010000044.1:0-15287 GCA_038202665.1 Kapaibacterium sp. (SeqCode)
CTGTGTGCCAATTGCTTGCGCGGCATCTTCGACCACGGGAATACCGTGTTCGTTGGCAATGGCCATGATGGCATCCATGTCTGCGCTTTGTCCAAACAAATGCACAGGAACAATGGCCTTGGTGCGAGGAGTGATGGCGGCTTGTATGGCGGCAGGGCTCACGTTCATCGTCACCGGATCTACGTCTACAAAGACGGGCGTTGCACCTACTCGCACCACTGCGCCGGCAGTAGCAAAGAAGGAGAACGTGGGGGTAATCACTTCGTCGCCCGGCCCAATATTCAACGCCATCATCGCCATCACAAGCGCATCTGTGCCGCTTGATACGCCAATGGCATGCTTTACACCAAGGTAGGCAGCGCAGTCGCGCTCGAGGGCGTCTACTTCAGGACCGAAGATCAAGGCTTGCGAAGAGGCAACGCGTATCAATGCATCATCAAGTTCCGTTTTGAGAGTACGGTACTGTAATTTAAGGTCAAGCAATGGAACGGACATAAGACTCTACTGAATGGCAATGGAATGAGTGAGGAACACAAAACTACTGAACCTAGAGCGGACAGGCGCCGATGGATCACCGGCGTGATAGCGGTGCTCGGTGGAACGTCTGCCCTTGCCCTTGCCGCCTCGTACCTTCGCAGCCCTACAGGCAGATTTGAGAGAACGGTGCGCATTGGCAACGTGGACGAGATGTTTCGAGACCGACCGACGAGGATGATCACCGTTGATGACGAAACCATTGCCCTTGTTCGCGATCCGGCAACGGCGGCGATCACGGCGCTGAGTATGCAGTGTACGCATGCCGGATGTCCACTGGAATTCCGTGCAAAGCAATTCCACTGTCACTGTCATGGTGGAACATTTGATCTGCAGGGCAGACCCACGTCGGGTCCACCAAAACGTCCACTCCGCACCTACACGGTAGTTGTAGACGGACCCACACTCTTCTTGCGCATGGGCGCGCCGAACGGACGCACATCATGATGCCAGTTGTGTTATGGTGGAAGCGCGTTGCGCCATGGTACATCGCCGTGTTGCTGGTTGTGCAGGCAATCTCTGGCATTCTGCTCTCCATGCTGTATGTACCGAGCGAGCACGCACAGCGCGACGATCGCGGCAGAGTGCAAGCGCTTGCCTATGCGACAGGACTTGTGCGACTGCAAGTAACATCTCGCGCGGACGTACTCGATACGATTGCAAGAACACCACGCATGCTCTTGGTATCGCTCGATTCTGCAGAGCGTATCGCAGACGTCTTTGAAGCGGACGCTCGCCACATCTCGCTGTTGCGCGATGCATCTGGTGCGCCACTCGTTCCGAGTGCTGCTGCGACGAGTCTGACGATTGCCATTTCGAACGATGCTGCGGGAGGAGCTTTTATCCGTAGGCTCCATCATGCGAATACCATCGTGCTTGTGCTCGCCGTGCTGCTGGCGTTTGCGGCATTCTTGCATGGAGCGGACAATCGTCTCCTGTGGGGGACACTTGCGTTGGTGTTTGCGCTTTGTGCGGCCTATACCGGTAGACTGTTGCCAGACGACGTCTACGCCCTGGTGTCGCGAAGTATTACGTCGACAATCCTCGAGCACGATGCGCCGTTCGGCGGAGTGCTTGCTCTCTTGTTTGGCGTTGCGGGATCTACGGTACGAGCACTGTCGACCACGGCAACCATGCACTCCATTGTGCTTCCAGCGTGCATGGTCATAGCTGTTGTGCAGATGTTGCGCACGGCGAAGGTTTCGTTGCACGACGTGTCAAAATCCCTGCTTGCCCTCTCCATTCTGAGCGCAGTGGCCTATGTGGTCTTTAGCGCCCGCATCCCATTGGGCGGCGTGTTCCTGCCGCGCGATACGATGCATGGGGCCGCGGTGACCATGGACGTGCAGCCTTGGTGGCCCTTCCGCCTTCCCAACAACCTCATAACCTGGTTAGGCGCAGAACTGGCGTCCTATCTCGTGTTGGGCGTGCTAGTGGCCCTTTTGACGATGGCATGGTGGCAAGGTCGCGTGGGAGGTTGGACGGTGCGCGTCTTCATCGCTTTGGTGCTTCTGACAATTGTCCTTGGCACAGTCCTCTAACAGAGCAGACTTTTTCGCAATTTCGTGGTCTGTCTACGCAACTGAAATGCCATTCATCACACGAGGACGATATGCTTATCGGAGTTCCCAAGGAAGTTAAGACACTTGAAAAGCGCGTTGCACTAACGCCGGGTGGAGCAGAAATGCTTCGCGCACATGGTCATCACGTGATCGTGGAAACGCAAGCTGGCGTAGGCAGTGGCTTTAGCGACGAGATGTACACAGCGGTTGGTTGCGAGATTATTGCGACGGCAGCAGAAGTGTTTGCCAAGGCGGACATGATCATGAAGGTAAAGGAGCCGATCGCGCAAGAGTATCCGCTTATTCGCAAGGGACAAACTCTCTTCACGTACTTCCACTTTGCTGCATCGCGTGAACTCACAGATGCGATGATCAAGTGTGGTGCAACGTGTATTGCGTACGAGACCGTGCAGAAGACCGATGGTTCATTGCCATTGCTCGTGCCGATGTCCGAAGTAGCTGGCCGTATGGCTCCACAAGAAGGCGCAAAGTATCTCGAGCACCCAATGGGTGGCAGAGGCGTGTTGCTTGGCGGCGTGCCTGGTACGAAGCCAGCGAGCGTTCTTGTTCTTGGCGGCGGTATTGTTGGAATCAATGCAGCGAAGATTGCTGCAGGCTTTGGCGCGCACGTCACAATCTTCGACACAAACCTGCAGCGTTTGCGCTACTTGGATGACGTGATGCCGAAGAACGTGAACACACAAATGTCGACGAAGTCCAACATCCGCGAAGCACTTCCAAGTGCAGATCTCGTGATTGGCGGCGTATTGATTCCTGGTGCAAAGGCACCATTCCTGATTACACGTGATATGCTTCCACTGATGAAGACCGGTTCGGTGATCGTAGACGTGGCTGTAGATCAGGGCGGATGCGTAGAGACGACGAAGGCAACAACGCACCAGGACCCGACCTATGTGGTGGATGGTGTTGTGCACTATTGTGTTGCGAACATGCCAGGCGCCGTACCATACACATCAACAATCGCGTTAACGAATGCAACGTTGCCCTATGCAATCCAACTGGCCGATTTGGGCTGGGAAGCCGCATCCAAGGCCAATCTCGAGCTCGCACTTGGTGTGAACGTCGTGGATGGCAAAGTGGTCTATGAAGCAGTTGCCGAAGCATTCGACATGCAGTACACTCCTCTGACAAGCGTTATGTCGTGAGCCTCCGCCTGATTCTTTGCACCGTGCTGTTCGCGTGTTCACTCCACGCGTTTGGGCAAGAGGTGCAAGTCCCATTCGATAGTGCGGGACGAGTTGTGGTGATCACAAAGGAACTCGATGCGCAACTAGAACTTTTTGCAGATCAGCCGGGCTTCTTTGAAGCTCGGCTGTTTCGTTTACAAGACAGTTCGTATTCATTGGAGATCACGTCGGTCCGTCAAGAACGGTACGCACGGTCACGACGTACCATGTCGGCGGTGGAAGGCTTGTCCTACCTCGCCCTTGTCCAAGACCGATTCCGCATTCGAGCACCGAACGCTTCGTTCGATCAAGAAGGCAGGTCGTCGTTGTTATGGGGGACCACGATATGGTCGCTGTTCTACTACGGCGTTGCTACCAATATGCTTATCTATGGCAATGATTCATGGTCGGGAAGCGCCGCTGCAACTCCGTTCCTTCTTGGCGGTGCATCCTTGGCCGTGACGGCACTCTTAACAGGTAATGCACCTGTATCGGAGGGCGCTGCATCGTTGGCGATGGGCGGCATGTTTCAAGGAAGTATGCACGGCTGGCTTCTGTCTGCCTTGATCTCTGGCAGCGACATGGACATACGACTAGGTGCCGGCTTGTCCATCCTTGGTGGTATTACAGAAACAGTAGCGGGATACATGGTGGCGACGAACACCAACATGGCGGAAGGTCGTGCCAGTGCGATCAATACGACTACGTTCTACAGCACGCTCGCGGGAGGAATGTTGGCGGTAGCCATCGTAGGGCAAGACGGGAATTCCAATTCGACCGTTCGATTGGTTGGCGGACTGGGTCTTGCCGGCGCTGTTGGCGGTGTCTTCCTTGGCGACTACCTTTCTACACAGCAGCGATACTCGACTGGTGACGCCGGAATACTTGCCGTGGCGGCCGCACTTGGAGCAACCTTGCCCCTTGCCACCCTCCTCGCTATTCAACCTGAGAATATCAATGTTCGACTCGTATCCGGGCTGATGCTGGCTGGTACAGCATTGGGAGTTGTGGCGGGTGACAGGCTTGTTGTTGGCAAAGATTTTCAAGGTTCGCAAGCAAAAATCACGACGTTGGCGACGGTTGGTGGCGCACTTCTCGGATACGGTATTGGATTGGCAATACAGAACTATCAGGTATCGGTGGCAAGTGCGTGGATTGGCGCTGCAGGCGGGTTTGCGTTCGCATACGCATCATACTCCAACGATGCAGAAGCATACCATTTGCACGGCGACCTTCGCGTCAATCTGAATCCGGCCAGTCTTGCGCTCGCAGCTACGAATCTTACTCCGACGCTGTCGGTCCCGTTTGCTTCGATGACCTATCGATGGTGATCATCAGCCAGAGTCCAAGTGCAAGCACGATCACAACGAATCCCCATCGTTGCCATGTTGTTCCAAGGATGGTCATGGCGGCAACGAACTGCACACTAACAACAGCATAAAGTATACGTGCAATGGTAAGGCGATGAAGCTTACTGATCATGAAGGAGCCAAGTGGTGCCATGATCATCACCACAGGAATGGCCACCATCCAATACGACCATTCGAGTGCTTTGAAGTCGCGAAGAACTTCTGCGTGAAACAGGAAGCCAACCACTGTGAGGATCGACATAGAGATCACGCTCGTTGGCGTAGCTACCTTCTCGCTTACGCCGTAGTACAAGGACAGTAGGCAGAAAAGCACAATGCCAATACCGGTGCCAAAGAAGGATGTGATTACACCTCCGAGAAGCCCTGTGAACAGCAGTCGAACAATGTCGGCGATACTCTCTGTAGGTGCACGTTCTAACACATGGCGCGTCTTCCGGCGATTCGCAATCCACAGCCCTGCGCCCATGGCGAACCATACCGACACAAAAAAGAGCTTCGTGAGGGCTGGGTCGAGCAGCGGCACCAGATACCACGTGCCCACGATCATGCCAATCACGCCGGCAGGAGCTGGGATCACAATCGCACGCCAATCAACGGGAATCTTCTTGCCGATGATGAGCACCGAAGCAGACACCATCCCAATACTTTGAATTGCAAACGCAAAGTTGCGTGCGGAGGGTGGTGGGACGTGAAGCACTAGGGTAAAGACGGGAAAGGCAACTGCTCCTCCGCCCTCTGCACTCGCTCCAGCAAGGAATGCACCAAAGACCATGGTGAGTGATGCCGGCCAGTGTGTTGCGAACAGATGCCAGGCATCGAAGTAGAACATTGCAAATAACCAACCAATGCTCACACAAAGAATGAAAATCAAGTAAGGCTTCATGCGGTAATTTGTAACCAATCGTTAGCCGTAAAGGAACACGCAATGGCAGTGAAGAAAAAATCAGCTCCCACCGATCCGCTTGAGATCGTTGCGCAGAGCTTTACCATGGTGAGTGAGTCTCATCAGATGATTGGTAACTATCAGCAGATTCTTTCGGAGAATCAGCGGATGATTTCAGATTCGAATAGAATCACGAGTGACAATGTGGTAAAGATTCTTGAGAAGCAGAATCAAATGATAGAGAACCAAACAATCATCATTACCAATCAGCACACGATTATTGCGAATCAAAATACCATCATCACCTTTTTGAAGAAGGTTGCTGGTGAGTCTTGAATCGTTTCCGTACCGAAGCGATATCTCCTTTCCCTAGTAATTCTATCAGTTCCATGTATGCGGCTTGGGGAGCGGGCTGACGTTTCTTTAAGAAACCATTCATGATTCTCCCTACATGTTGCACTGAGTACTGCACGCCGAACAGCCGCTTTATCATGCGTTGCATAAGAGGCCTCGTCCACGCATCTCCCTTCAACCCAAACGCCGATGGAGGCTCGAGTAGGAGAGCGCCAATGAGTTTACGATGCCGGTCTTCAAGGCGCGGAGTTGCTCCTGGAGCGATCCTCGACTTAAGTGCCGACTTCCCCTTGAGACGTGCTGCGGCAATCCACTGACTGACGGCCGGTGCACTTACACCAAGGGCCGTGGCAATGTCCACCTGACGCCATCCACGTTCAGACAGCTCCAAGGCACGCATGCGTCGGTATTCAAGGAGTTCGCGTGAGAGTGTGGTTTTTCGCATCAAGAAAGATAATCAATCAATGCTCGTTGTGGTGCTCATGCCCTTTTATAGGACCCTCGAAACTCGTACCATTGCGCTTGTAGATTTCTCAACAGAAGGTATCAACCTTATGCGCACTTCGTTATGGTGGACGATTGTAGCACTTTGTGTGCTCACTGCCACGTCGGCCCGGTCTCAAGGTATGCTCAGCGGATTCATGCAGGGTTCCGGAAATACTGGCGCGAGCCTCTCGTATTCTAGTGAGCAGTACTCCAAGTACTACATTGGAGATTCCATCACGGATAATCCTGGTCTGGGCACCATTTCGACGCGCAGCGCCAGCCTGTATCTTGTTGGCGGTCTTACATCATTTCTCGATCTCGTGGTAGCGTTACCGTATATCAGTGCATCGAGTAGTGCTGGGTATTGGGAAACCATCACTGGGTTGCAGGACATTTCGTTCTACCTGCGCGGGCGAATCTTTCAATTGAAAACAGAGGACGGTAGCTCGTTGGATGTGATGCTAGGTGGAGGTCTGTCCACGCCGCTCTCGCACTATCAGAACAACGCCCCAGTGACCATCGGACATGGATCGACGAATCTTGATGGTAGACTTATAGTGCAGGCTCGAGATGCGTCTACAGGATTGTTTGTTATGGCGCAAAGTGGATACATACATCGGTCTGCCGTGACAATTGATCGCGGATTCGACGTTGTCGTGCCGGACAACATTGATGTATCTGCGCGCATTGGATGGACTGGTCCGGTGTACCTAGACGCATGGATTTATAACACCGTCGGACAGTCGGGTACCGACATCGGAACTGGTGTTCCGTTCCCAACAAATAGGCAGAACTTCCTTCAAGTAGGGGGCACGGCGGCATGGCAACTCCCATTCCTTCCGCAGTTCAGTATCAATGCTGGTATGGCCTACATTCTCACCGCGCAGAATGTTGGGAAGTCCACTCGTTTCTCATTCGGAATCAACTACAACCTTCCAACCTGGGGAGGAATGCAACTATGAACATGAAGACCCTTACTCTTGGCCTTGCCGCCTTCCTTTTCCTTGCTGTGGTTGGATGTGATAAGTCGATTGACGTAACGCAGCCTGGCGAGTATGTACCAAGCGCGAATGACGAACTCGCAACGGCTTGGGCTCCGTTCCTTGCCGACACGAATGCATTGGTGGTGCCGGCACCACCGGCCGATGTAAGCGCTGAACTTGCAATGGTGAAGGCGGCCGTGGCAGGCCGAACTGCGAAACAGAATACGGCAATCGCACGTTGGAGCTCAAGCACCCTTCTTCGTTGGTGCGAGATTTCTCAGGATCTCGCCGCCAAGTACAATGTGGCTCCGTATGCCGAGCGCAGTGCAGATGGTTCATTTACCGGAAAATTCATTTCGGATCCGAACAAGCCGTTCACAAATCCGCCGTATACTTCTCGCATGTATGCACTCTTAGGCGTTGCGAACTACGATGCGCTTATCAAGGCATGGCAGGTAAAGTTCAAGTACAACCGTGCTGCACCGTATGTACTTGACGCAAGCATTTCGCCTGCAATTACAAAGTCAACGCTTCCATCCTATCCAAGCGAAGACGCTGTTATCGCAGCATCTGCGCGAGACCTGCTCACCTTCCTCTTCCCGCTTGAAAAGGAATACTTGGCGCAGCAGGCAAAGGAAGCAATGGATGTGCGTATATGGGCTGGAGCAAATCTTCCGAGCGATATAGCTGCGGGCGACAGTCTTGGGCATACGGTGGCTCTCTTGGCCATTGAATATGCGAAGACAGACGGTATGTCGAAGGCGAACGATCAGGCTCGTTGGAAGACCAAGGAAGCCGCGATCACCACGAGCTATCCGCATTGGACCTCACAAGAAACTCCAGCTCGTCCACCCATGCTACCGTTTTTTGGCGAAGTGAAGATGTGGAATGTGCCGAACGCCCAGGCTGTGCGTTCTAGTCCGCCGCCAGAGTTTGGATCTGCTCGATGGAACAAAGACATGGATGAGATGCGCGAGCTTATGAAGAATAGAACGCGCGAACAAGTGCGTATCGCAAACTACTGGGAAGATGGCGGGGGAACATACTGTCCACCTGGCCATTGGAATCTCATTGCAGCTAATGATATACGTGCCGCAAAGTTCTCAACGATTCGCGCGGCGCGCGTACTTGCATTCTTCAACACGGCAGAGCACGATGCAGCCGTAGCGTGCTGGGACACAAAGTACACGTACATCACGCCACGTCCACACCAAGTAGATCCATCTATCACGATGTCTGCCGGACTCCCGAATTTCCCAGGCTATACGTCGGGTCACAGCAACTACTCCGCCGCCGCCGCCACCATCCTCGGCCACTTCTTCCCCGCACGTGCAGCTTCCTACACAGCCATGGCACTCGAAGCCGCTGACTCCCGTGTGTACAGTCGCATCCATGTTCGCGTTGATTGCGAAGTGGGCGTTACACAAGGAAATGCTGTTGGTTCGTATGCGGTGCAGAGAGCGATGAAGGAGAAAGAATGAGGAGGAAAGTGAGAAGTGAGAAGTGAGAAGTGAGAAGTCAAGTGAGAAGTGACGAGTGAGAAGTGAGAAGTCAAGTGAGAAGTGACGAGTGAGAAGTGAGAAGTCAAGTGAGAAGTGAGAAGTGACAAGTGAGAAGTCAGGTGAGAAGTGAGAAGTGACAAGTGAGAAGTCAAGTGAGAAGTGACGAGTGAGAAGTGAAATGTGAAATGTGACAGTCTGCCGGGAGGCTGCCGGGAAAGTAAGAAGTGGGGCCAAGCCTTTTCAATTCGGCTCGATATCTCACCACGAGGCGCATCGAGCAGTTCGCATAGTTGCTTGATGCGCAGATCACCCGATCTACCTTTACGGGAGCAACGTCTGGTGAAGCTTTGCTTGCATGAAGCCACGTCTACGAAGCCACGTAGATGTGGCCACGTCCACGAAGCATCATCCGCGTTACAACATCCTCCTTACGCTATTCGCGCATTGTCTTCCGCGTTGCATCTTCCACATTGCGTTATCCATGTAGCATCGTGTTCATAGTGCCGTCGGCGTAGAATCATCCGCGAATCGTCGTCCATGTAGTGCCATTCGTAGCATCATCCACGAAGTATCATCTTTGGAGCATCATCCGAGTCGGATTATCCGAGTCGTATCATCCGTGAAACATCATCAGTGTGGCATCATCCACGTAGTGTCGTCCGCCTAGTATATTCCGCGCGACCTCATTCTTTTTGAGGCATCAAACTTTTAGCGGTTAACATTACGCGCCCAACGTTGCGTGGACAACGTTACGTGGCCAACCTTAAGCGGCCAATGTCATGCGGGCAACGTCAAACATTTAACCCAGTGCCTGTGGCTCGTTGCCCATCCTCAGAGTCTCTAGGGTGGCTACTCGCGGCCCCACTGCGGGACGGTGGCAGATGCCTTGGAAAGGAGAATTGTAGATTGGGTGTCTGCGTTTCACAATGGATGATGGGTATGATGGGAACTGCCGGACCAGTCCAGTAATAATCGCGACCACCATTCTAGTTGACACCCATTTTTGTTAGTTTTCGGCTCTTACTCGTCACTTGACTTGTCACTTCTCACTTGACTTCTCACTTGTCACTTGACTTCTCACTTGTCACTCGTCACTTGTCACTTGACTCGTCACTTGTCACTTGACTCGTCACTTCTCACTTGACTTCTCACTCGTCACTTGTCACTTCTCACTTTACTAGCTTGTCACTTCTCACTTGACTTCTCACTTGTCACTTCTCACTTCTCACTTTACTCGTCACTCGTCACTTCTCACTTGACTTCTCACTTCTCACTCGTCACTTCTCACTTTACTTGCATGCTCTCAACCTTCCTCTCTTCCCATCAATCAACTCTTTCTGAAGCCGTTGCGGCAAACGCGGCGCGCACGTTCTATGCGCATTGGCCCGAAGCGCCAAGCGGAAGGATCTACGGTGAAACGGCGAATGCGGATGGTGAGGCAGCATTTAAGGGACAGTTGAATGCGCGGTTCGCGCGGCTTCTGCAGCAGGGCGGGGAATCATGGGTTGGTGAAGAGGTATCGCCATACGGGTTTCCGCTCGGAATCACGTATCCGGCGTCGAGTGTGGATGTGCTGGTGAAGAACGCGTCGGATGCAGAGACGACGTGGCAGGCACTGTCGCCACAGGAACGTGCGGGCGTTCTTATCGAGGCCCTCGAGCGGTCGTCGAAGCATTTTTTTGAGATCGGCTACTCGACCATGCACACCACCGGACAGGGCTTTGTGATGTCGTTCCAGGCTTCGGGTCCGCACGCATTCGACAGAGCCCTCGAGGCCGTCGCAATGGGCTATGCAGCGCAAGTGGGCTTTACAGAGAACGTGATGTGGTCAAAGCCAATGGGCAAAATCTCGGTCTCCATCGAGAAGTCGTATCGTATCGTTCCGAAGGGCATCGACCTCGTTATTGGTTGCTCAACGTTCCCCGTGTGGAACAGCGTTCCGGGCATGTTCGCAGGATTGGTGACGGGAAATGCAGTGATCGTCAAGCCGCATCCTGGTGCCGTCTATCCGATCGCGATTGTGGTGGCGCATCTTCAACAGACGTTGGCGGAGTGTGGACTCGATCCGCACGTTGTGCAGCTTGCCGTTGATACGGTAACGCACCCTTCCACCATGGAACTTGTCATGCATCCGGCCATTCGCATTATTGACTATACGGGCGGACCTACCTTCGGCTCACTGGTTGAGAGGGAAGGGATGGCGGCAGGGAAAGTGGTCTATACCGAGAAGGCCGGCGTGAATTGTGCGATCATCGAAAGCGTAGACGATCTTGATACGGCGCTCGATAACCTTGCGTTCTCACTGTCGTTGTATGGCGGACAGATGTGTACGGCACCTCAGAATATTTTCATTCCGAGCATTGGTGTGAGAGTTGGTGGCGATATCGTTTCAGCGGACGATGTGGCAACGAAGCTTCGCGACAAAGTTGATGCCCTCGTTCACAACGAAAAAGTTGGTCCATCGACGATCGGTGCAGTGCAGAACGAACGTACGCTCGATCGCGTACGAGCGGCACAGGCACTTGGTTTGGAGACGTTGCGTGCATCGGGCCCACTCGCACAACCCGGATTCGATGCAGCTCGTAGTGTGTCGCCACTTATCCTTCGTGCGAACCACACCCAGAACGATGTTTTCGAACAAGAGTGGTTCGGTCCGATCTCGTTCGTGATCACCACGGATTCATTCGAGGATGCATTGTCGCTCGTGGACAAAAGCATTCGCACCAATGGTGCACTGACGACGATCGTGTACACCACCGACCCCGCAAAACAACAACGTGCCGAAGATGTTATCGTTCGTGCCGGTGCACCGGTTGCGTTCAACTTCAATAGCTACGTGTGGGTGAATCAGAGTGCTGCATTCAGCGACTTCCACGGAGCGGGTTGCAATCCGGCGGGCAATGCAACATTCGCCGACTGGTCTTTTGTGACCAATCGGTACAATGTTGTTGGGGTACGGAAGCAAGCCTAAGGGAAACCCTTAGGCTAATTCCAAGATCATTTCTGTGGCATTGTAGAAGCCGGCCATGTCGGCCTGCAACAATCCAGGATGATGGATGAAGAGCCAGTCCCAGAGCGGCATCAAGAGGTCCATTGTTCCTTCTGGATCTTCGGGGTCGAAGTTCACTTCGATACCAATCGACATCTTGGCGAGCTCCATGCATTCGTTGACGCGGGTTACGCCTTCTTCGTCGTCGGACTCCTTGAGGTATTCCTCAAATTCTTCTACTTCTTCTTCGAAGTCCCCGTCGCCACGCGTGTAGATATCCAAGGCTCCAATAACGTTTTCACCGATACGCATCTCTCCGTCAAGGAGCGTATAGCCCTCTCCAAACGTTGCCCAGATCAATGCCAGATCGCCCATTGTTGGAACGGCGTCGCTCTCAACAAAGTAGCGCATGAAGTATTCCATGGTGAACCTCTTCGTTAGATGTGTTGAAATGCAGTTTCTAGGTCTGCGAGGAGATCCTCGACGTCTTCAATGCCCACGCTCAATCGTACCAGACCATCCGTGACGCCAAGTCTGTCGCGCTGTTCTTTGGGAATGCTGCCATGCGTCATAGATACCGGATGGCAGACGAGTGACTCCACGCCGCCAAGCGACTCTGCAAGCGTGAAGACTGTAAGTGCTTTTGTGAACGCCTTCGCTGCGTCAAGAGAGCCGAGTTCGATGGAGATCATTCCGCCAAAGCCCGACATTTGACGTTGTGCCAATTCGTGCTGCGGATGTGTTGCAAGGCCCGGATAGTGCGTGACTTGTACTTTCGGATGCGACGCGCAGTAGGCCGCGATCTGCATTGCATTGGCTTCGTGCCTCTCCATTCGGACGGCAAGGGTCTTGCTAGAGCGTAGCAAGAGCCAGCACTCGAACGGACCTGGTACGGCGCCGACCGCATTTTGCAAGAACTTGAGTCGCTCCGCAATATCCTCACGATTGGTCGCAACGATGCCGCTTACCAGGTCGCTATGTCCGCCAAGATACTTCGTTGCACTATGCACAACGATATCGGCGCCAAGCGTGAGCGGTCGTTGGAAATACGGCGAAGCGAACGTGTTATCAACCACCATCAGCAGTCCATGCTGCCTTGCCACCTTCGCAACCTCTGCGAGGTCTGTGAGCGTCATCATGGGATTTGTTGGGGTCTCTGTGTAGATCATCGCCGTGTGTTCTTGTACGGCGTTGGCAACGTTCGCAACATCGCGCATATCAACGAATGAGAAGGTGAGGCCGAAGCGCTCCAGAACCTTTGTTGCAAGTCTGTAGGTGCCGCCATACATGTCTTCGGCCATGATCACGTGGTCGCCGCTCTTCAACAGGCGCATCACCGTATCAACAGCCGCGGTGCCGCTTCCAAAGGCAAAGGCGGCCGTGCCCTCTTCGAGAGCAGCGAGGTTCGCTTCCCACGCAAATCGCGTCGGGTTCTGCGTGCGAGCGTACTCAAAGCCAGTGTGCTTCCCGATCTCCATCTGAGCATACGTGCTCGTTTGGAAGAGTGGCACAGTGACGGCACCGGTAATCTGCTCGGGCTCTTGACCTACGTGAATGGCCTTTGTCGAGAATTTCATGATGGAGGGTAGCAACCAAAAAAAGAGGAGGCAAGAAAAAACGCCGCATAGAGCGGCGTCGGGAATGAGCGTGCGGTGATGCCGTTATCGAGAGATGTAGAACTTCTCTGCGCGACGGTAGTTCGAACCTTGCATGATGCAGATATACACGCCCTCTGGCAGTTCGGAGATCGAAAGGGAATAGTCGTGCTCACCTTTTCGCTCGGATCCGTGATAGACGTCCATAACCTTCTTGCCGAGCATGTTGTAGATGCCAAGATCGAGCGTGGTCTCGTCGAGAATGAGGTCTATGCGCGCATTGAACACATCGGACGTGGAGCGAACAAAGACGATGCGGCTCGTGCGGACCGTGTCCACCTCACGTACTTGCGTCTTGCCCTGTGTGGATGTTGTCCGCGTAGCAGGTTGCGTTGGCTGCTTTGTTGTACCAAGAGCTAGGATGGAGGTTTCCATAGCTCCGTAGAAGGGCATGCCATAGCGCAGGGCTGAAAGTGTCCGCAGATCGTTGATGCTAACAGTAGGAGCAGCCGAGGTCTTCTTCGTCCTATCGGCACGGGCCGCGGACGGACCTCCTACACCAATCACGACCATGGTAAGGACCAGGGCGGTGGGGCCAAGAAGGCGGGCGATATGGGTAGAGAGATTCATGGTTCGATTGTACGAATTGATGCTACAACAAACGTACGAAAGGTGGAAGGAATTCCCATGCCACAAATTGGCAAAAAGAAAACGGCGACCTTCCGAGGGGAAGGTCGCCGTTATAAGGCTGCAGTAGGGAATTAGTTGCTGATGATCAGTCGGCGCGTTTCCTGGTAATCTGCCGAACGCATCCGGACGAAGTACAGGCCACTACCGATATCGCTGGTAGAGAAGCGCAGTGTGTAGGCGCCACCATCCGTCATCTCGTTGTGGAGCGTGCGAACAACCTGACCGAGCTGATTTATCAGTTCGATGGTCGTGACGGTATTGAAGCCGATCGACACGTCAAGTGCCACCTCGCCACCTCGCGATGGATTTGGTGAAATCTCGCCGATGTTGAACTTCTTGGCACCAAGTGTCACAACTCGCTTTGTAAGAGCACAGTTGAAGATCGTAGTGCTGTCTCCCAACGTTGAAGGGACAACGCAGGCGCGAGGGTAGACAACCTCTAGGTTCTGATAGAACGTGAAGTTTGCAGAGAGCAAGGAGATTGCATTAAAGCGGAACAGTTCTCCATTCGCGGACAGAGGAGCGCCTCCAGTAGCCACGAAGGTCAATCGGGCCGTGGAGTCATTCACAGCCGTATAGGTTGGCGCTGCAATGGTCCATCCTGGTGCCTGTGCACCAAGGGTGATCGTGCCATCCGTGTAGGACATGGTGCGTTGGTCGTAGAGCATCGTTGCCGTAAAGGAGGTGAGTCCAGCAAGAGTCCACGAATTGCTGTTGCCGCTTACACTCAGATTGATCGTTTCGCCTGGCTTGATGGTCTGGCCAGCAGTAGTGGTGTTGCCGATCGACATTGCGACGGGGACAACGAAGCCGGTACCGATCACAGAGGCATAGGTGTTCGGCTTGAGTTCCGTTGCATCGCCATCCACAAAGTTCACGATATGGAAGCGCGCCGCATACGGACGGTCTGTCCATGGCGTGGCATTTGGCTCTGTTGGAGTGAAGCGGACGCGAACGCGATACGTCTCACCAGGTGTGATCAGCAGTGGAGGAGTAGCAGCCGCTCCGCCGCCGTTGAGGATGGAGACGATGGTGAAGGCGGCAGCATCCGCGTCGACCGCTGTGATCGACTCGATGCGAAGCGGCTTGAGTCCGCCACCAGTGTTGGTAATGGTGAACTCCGCCTCGGGGAGGTCGCAGTTCGCGAGCTTC
>JBBRES010000045.1:0-15044 GCA_038202665.1 Kapaibacterium sp. (SeqCode)
AGGACCGCCTCGTCATCGCTAATACGGCCACTACTCCAGCGCTTGATCCTATGGTGGTCTTTCGTCGATTCTCTCGGTCGGCCCCCGGTGCTACCAGCTTGGGATTGGGACTTTCTATTGCAAATAGTATCGCTCTACGATATGGTTGGCTTCTCCATTACGACTTTTCTGAACAGCTGCACGTGTTTACTCTCGATTTGCAGCGTCTCTCTGAGGTTTCTCCAGAATCTCTACAGAAATGAGCCAGATGTTTGCCACCTCACTAATTGTAAGGTGGACTCATGAAAATGGCAATTGTCGTATGTGTCTTTGTAGCAGGATTCGGTGCAGGGCTTGCCGGCACACCATCCAGCAAGGTTCTGACAGGGTTTAAGCGCGACTACCCAGCCGCGACTGTGGTTACGTGGGAGCGAGAGAGTAAAGCATACGAAGCGAACTTTACGCTCGATGGTACCAAGATGTCGGCTTTGTACGACGCACAAGGAAAGCAGATTGAATGGGAACGAGCTGTCTCTACAAGCGCACTTCCAGCTGCCGTTCTAAAATCTGTTGCCGTCCAGTTCCCGTCCAAAAAAATGAAGGATGCAGCCTTGATAACTCGGGCTGATGGGCGTGAATACTACGAGGTGGAGATAGATGGTAAGGACCATTACTATGACTCTTCGGGAAAGTCGGTCAAGCCATAGCACCTTGAAGGCAATCATCACATATATCATGGCGGCTCTTGCTGTTACCATATCGCACGCTGGTGTATTGGACGCGTATATCCAGTCTGCCGTACAGACAAATGCAGCCCTTTCCACCTTGCGTACCTACCAGCGTGTAGGAGAGCTTGAAGGGCAACGTTTAGCCGCGCAGGTGTCGGCACCGCAAGTGAGTCTTATTGCAAATGCTATGGTCGCGCCAATCGTGTCGTACGATGGCAAGATCCCGGTGCTTATTGTGAACCCACTCGGTTCGAATCGATACATCGGGTATGATGGCGCAGCGTCGAATGGGGGACAGTTTTTAGGCATGGTAAACGTGTCCAAGCAATTCTTTACATCAACGGTGAGCGAGGCAAATCGGGCCACTATTCAAAGTCAGCGGGGGCAACTGCAAGTGGCAATTGATCGAGGTGTTCATGATTTAGAGAAAGCAGTCGTAGATCGATATCTAGTGTGTTTGCAGGACAAAGTGCAGTGGATGTATGCCGACTCTGCCATTACCCTTATTAGTGATCAAATCCGAGTAATGGAGTCATTGGCGGCTGCAGGCATCGTACGAGAAAGCGATGTTGCGTTAGTGAATTTGGAACGAAAGTCATTCGTTGTGCAGCGAGCAGCGTTTGCATCTGCACTTCGACGTGATGTTGCCGACTTCAAAGTGCTTTGTGGTTTGCTGGAAACCGATTCTGTGATTGTGGATGCTGTAGACATTCGCTCGAATCAAGCAATTGGATCAAGCCAATACTTAGCATCATTTACGGCGGACTCATTGGCAGCCGTTACTACATTCGAGGCGTTCAAAACGAGATATGTACCGCAAGTATCTGGTTTTGCGAACGCTGGAGTGAACGCAGTGAACGTAGCGACAATTACCAGCCGATTTGGAATGAGTCTGGGTGTAAACATTACCATGAATTTGTATGATGGCGCGCAAGCCGGCCTAGAAGAGATCAAAGTGCACGAGCAGTTACTCACAATTTCTGCAAATGCCCGGCTCTTGCAAACAAGACTTGCTGAGCAGATAATGCGCACAACACAAGAGATCGTGGACTGCGAACAACGGCTAGATCTATTGAACGCAACCGTAGAAGAGTCGGTACGAGCTGTTGCAGTTATCCGCAAGGAAATGGCTTCTGGGCAAGCCATTGCGCCGGAGTACGTGAGGATGCTCAGAGTTCTATCTACCTATAAGAAAGATGCAGCAGTCCTTCGAGTAGATCTGCTTGGGCTTAAGAATACACTTAACTATCTCAATTGGTAATCTGTGAGACTTCACCTCCTCTTCATGTTGTGCACGGCAATGGCTGAACTCCTGATTGGCTGCACGAGCGGCTCGCAGGATGCAGTGCCAACTGCGCAATCAAGACCAATTGTGCAGGTTGCGCACGTTGCTACCGGCTACGTTCCGAAAGCCGTAGGCGTGCGTGGAACTATTCTATACCTCAAAAGAAATCAGATAACGTCACCCATTCCAGGACACATCATTCAATGTTTGGTTGGCCTAGGGGACCACGTTCGTTCGGGCCAAGTACTCTATACAATCGAAACAAAAGAGCACAGAGCATTGCAAGGCGTTCGCCTTCGCGGCGACAGTACATTGGTATCGAACGGTGTGATTAATGTTGTCTCCAACGCAGAAGGTATCATCAGTACCATCGATAGACAGTTTGGCGATTATGTTTTGGAAGGGGCTCAGTTATGCGTGATCTCCAAGAGTTCGGATATGGTTCTACAAGTAGAAGTGCCATTCCGATATGCGGGCTCGCTTTCGCAGGGCCAGTTGTTCACGGTTGAGCTTCCCACAGGGAAGCACGTACAGGTTCGCATCCGTTCATCACTACCCCGTATACAAGTATCATCACAAACACAGCCATTTTTGGCAGAGTTTACAGAACGCATTGTTCTTCCTGAAGGACTCGTTGTTCGTCTTGAGTTAACGCTGGGCTCGAACCAGTATGGACAAGTGCTTCCAACGGAATGTATTCAGAGTGACGAACTGCTGAGTCGTTACTGGGTAGTGTGCATAGTGCGTGACAGTATTGCCGTGCACATTCCTGTAACCATTGGAAATGCCAACGAAACGCTGACTCAAATACTCACGCCCCACTTCGCAACAAACGATGTAATAGTGGTGCATGGTGCGTATGGACTCGAAGATTCAACAACGATATCTATCGCACCGTGAGCTATTCCCGACCACTATTGTTCATCGGATTGCTATTGCTGTTGAGCGGCATCTATGCCTTCGTCAACATGCGCACGAGTTTGTTTCCCGAAGTCATGTTTCCGCGCGTATCCATTATCGCAGATGCAGGACAGCTCCCTATACATCGCATGATGATCACGGTTACCAAGCCGCTAGAAGGTGCCATCAGGCGCGTACGCGGGGTAACAGCAATCAAGACCTATACCAGTCGCGGAAACGTTACCATTGATGTGTTCTTTGAATGGGGCCTTGATACCTATAAGCAAAAGTTGGAGGTGGAGAGTCGGATTAACGAAATACAGGGCCTGCTTCCACCACAAATGACAATAAGCACCGCGGCCATTAATCAGAGCACGTTCGGAGTCTACGGTCTGTCGCTCATTGGCCCATCGTACAATCTGGTAGAACTCCGTGATGCAGGAAACTTGATTGTTCGTCCGGCGCTTGCGGATGTACCTGGCATTTCCAACGCCGTCATATGGGGTGGGCGATCAAAGGAAATGGTGCTACGTCCGGACATCGGAAAAATGGCGGCACTGGGCGTATCTACGACGAATATCATGAATGCGTTTGCCAGCGTGAATATCGTACTTGGCAATGGAATGATCAATGAGCATGGGAAGCAGTATCTCACGTTAACCGACAGTAGGTTTCAAGATGTGCAGGATCTCGAGGATGTAGTCATCCGCGCCGATTCTATCCGTACGATACGGGCATCGGATATAGCAACAGTTGTCGTGCAAGAGTCTCAGGCTCAGACCCGAACGAGTGCAAATGGTTCAGAGGCTGTACTCATTGATATCGTAAAACAGCCCGAGATGAATCTGGTAGATTTTACGCGCGGCATACAACAACGGCTCGACGAGATTCGGGCCAAATTGCCTAGAGGCATGACTCTGATTACGAACTACGACCAGAGTGCATTTGTGGATGCTAGTATTTCAAGCGTGGTCAAAACGATATACGAAGGGCTGATCCTCGCAATCATCGTCATGTTTTTCTTTCTGCGATCGTGGCGCGCCAGTATGGTGGTGCTCATCACAATTCCCATCACCATTGCCTTTACGTTAACGATACTATCATTCCTTGGCATTACGATCAACGTCATGTCACTCGGAGCAATTGCCGCATCCATCGGATTGATTATAGATGACGCAATCGTCGTTATTGAACAGATATATCGAACGCATGAAGAGTCTGGCAATGAGTCGATGTCCACCGCGAAGCATCGATATGCTACCACAAAGAAAGCCATTACGTTTCTCTTTCCGGCCATGCTTGCATCGTCGCTTGCCACCATTGTCATTCACTTCCCCTTCCGCCTTATGAGTGGACTTGCCGGGTCGTTCTTTACTGAGCTATCGGATACCATGCAGATATCGATGGCTACATCTTTTCTTGTGACGTGGCTCATACTTCCCGTTCTGCATATCACCATTGGAGGTAAGGTTGCATCGAAGGTGGCAAGGGACACAACACAAAACGGTAAGCCTCCTACGCCAAAGAATCTAACGTGGTTAACGAAACGATTTGCGCAGCCCGTTTGGGGCGCAACGTTTGTTGTACTAATTGTAGCCGGTGCTTTGTGGGCCTATAGTAGTCTTGAAACTGGATTTCTACCGGTGCTTGACGAGGGGACAATTGTATTGGACTACTTTGCGGGACCTGGATCGAGCTTGGACGAAACGGATACCGAATGTAGGCGCATCGATAAAATTGTTTTGGCGCATCCAGACGTAGAGACATATTCTCGGCGAACAGGAGTGCGAATGTCTGCTCGTGGTGTTCCACCGAACTATGGTGACTACTTAATCCAATTGCACACGAATCGTTCGAAATCAACGGAAGACGTGATCTCAGATTTGAGAACGCAAATCGCTGCATCGGTGCCAATGATGAAGATTTCATTTGGTCAGCGAATTGCTGACCTATTGGGCGATATGATGAGCACACCCGAGCCAATCGAAATCAAGGTAATGGGGCCGAGTTACGACAGTCTTGTTCACATGGCCAAACAATTGGGTGGGATCATGCAGCGTGTATCCGGAGTCGCCGATATCGATGACGGACTTTGGAATTCTGGACCGACGGTAACGTGCACTCCTAACACCGAACTCATTTCCCAATACGGCATCTCTGTACAAGAATTTCAGAATCAACTCACGGCATACGTCGGTGGTGTGGAGCTAAGCGTCGGCAACGTTCTACAATCTCCGTCACCAGCCCAAGCTGCAATGTCTGGTGGTTTGCAGATAGGTCAGTACCAGGATCGCGAGCAGATGCGGCGCATCATGCTTCGCTTTGTGGATTACAACAAGAATTCCATCGATGCACTCAAGCAACAGCCCATTCTATTCCCCGGTGGCAACACAAAGCCTTTAGGTGAGCTGTGCACAATTCAATTGAAGCAAGGAACCTTCGACCTGTATCGTGAAGACATGCGTACGGCAGTCGTCGTGGTTGCGCGACTAGAACACAGAGATCTAGGCGGTGCTATCAACGACATCAAACAGCATGTGCTCAGCGAAATGAGATTGCCGCGTGGCTATAGCATCGTATATGGTGGAGCATATAAGGAACAGCAACGCTCGTTTCACGAGTTGCTTACTATCCTATCTATCGCAACGCTGCTTGTGTTTACGGTTGTGTTGTTTTTGTTTCGTCGATTCCGACTCGCCTTCGTCATTCTCTTCATTTCGGTATTGGGAATCTGCGGTTGCATCATTGCACTTGCCCTCATCGGCATACCGCTTAACGTGAGCAGTTACACCGGCATGATCATGGTTGTTGGCATCCTTGCCGAGAACGCCATTTTTACTGTGTTTCAATTTCAGGCTCACTACCGCGAAACCGGAGAACTAGACACGTCAATTGATTTTGCACTACGACAACGGATACGTCCCAAGCTCATGACGGCCATTGGCGCCATCATGGCACTGCTTCCGTTAGCTCTTGGTATAGGCGTTGGCGCTCAGATGCAACAGCCCCTTGCCATTGCGGTTATCGGAGGCTTCGTTGTTGGTCTCCCACTCTTGCTCTTGGTTCTTCCCACGATGTTGCGACTAACGGGGAGTGCATTAGAACCCACGGGGTAAGGGGGCAAGGAAGAAGGGCAGTCACGTTCATTTGATATAGGTGCACATAGTTGTAAGCCACCGCATTGCAAAGATTCGAGAGGCACGAATAATGTCATCAAATGATGCGTATATTATGCACATGAGAACTACACTACATCTCGACGATGAGCTGCTTGAAAAGGCTCAGCGACTCACAGGTATTACTGAAAAAACACAAATAGTCCGTGAGGCCCTATCATGTCTTATCCAACGTGAAAGTGCACGTAGGCTGGCTCTGCTGAAGGGTTCTGAGCCAGACCTTGCAGAAGCTCCTCGACGGAGACAGGCATGATTCTCGTTGATACGAGCGTATGGATTGATCATCTTCGATTCGGGAAGGGTGCTCTCGAAGCGTTGCTGAATAATGATCTTGTTGGCATTCATCCTTTCGTGACTGGAGAAATTGCCTGTGGGTCAATGAAACATCGTACTCTCGTGTTGGGGCTTCTAGACTCCCTCCCGGCATTTCCCCTAGCTTCTGACGACGAAGTGCGAGAGCTCATCGAACGTAGGGCATTATTCAACAGAGGCATTGGCTGGGTTGATGCGCATCTGCTTGCTTCAATGCTACTTCTTCCTCATTCAACGCTTCTTACCAAGGACAAAAATCTTGCGAAGATTGCGGACGAGTTGATAGAGAGTCGTTCTACAGGATCACACATCCACTAGTTGAGTAGATTCAACGTTCTTCATCGCCCTTATGCCCTTCCGCCTTACCACACACATACATGATCGGCCGCACGCGCAACACGGCTACTCGATCTTGTGTTCGCGTCGGAATCGATTGCACAGTCGATGAATGGTGACACGGTGAGCATTGTAGGTGTTGATAGAAGTGTACGTGCGTTCTATGAACTCTTTCACATCCGTCGAATCATCTTGCGCAAACGGACGAATTCATCCGAATAGCCACTCCAGGCAATTTCAGAAATGATGAGACCAGCAACGACATCATTCTCAAGTTCCTTTCGGAGTGGTGGAATGATTCGTGTTAGCGATATCGGTGGCACTTCGGTAAGCAACAGTCCTACCCACGGAAAATCATTCATCGCATTATCTAGCGCTTCTTGAATAACGGCCTGCGATCTCTTTCGAACCATAACAAGGAGGAGCCATAGCCACGGTAAGGTTTGGTATTCAGCATCATCGGTGTGCATTACGGCTATCATGGTCTCTGCCTTATCGAGATGATCGCGCATCCCACGTCGCAGATATAATGCAAGAAGCAATTCTTTTGTGCCGTGATAATCTTGCCGCTCCAATCGCTGGATGTGTTCCGCGACGGCAATCGCCTCTTCAGTACGGCCAAGTCGTGCAAGTGCACTTGTACGAATTGCTAGTAGGCGCAAGTACGGTCGAGCACCATGTATCCCCCACGCATTTCCATTGGCCATGTCGAAAAACTCTGCCGTCGCATACAGCCCTGCAACGGCAAGGCCTGCGTCTGCATACTTGAGTTTGTCCTCTGCTGTTGCGGATGCGTCCGCCAAACCCAACCATGGCCACATGACGATGGGATATGTACGCGAGAGTTCAGTCAAGCGCCTGCGCGCTTCTGGCAGTTCCAGCATCGAATACTCTTCAACAAGATCTTCCGCACGCTCACTATCGTTTAATGTGTTCGAGTCCAATTCCGGAATTGGTTCATGCTTGTACTTTTCCATGAACGCCTCCACCTCTTCCACAGTGCCGAACTGCTCGCGGTCCATGAGCCGATGAAAGTCCTTCATCACATTACCAATTGGCAAGGTGGAAGGGGGCTTCGTCGTCAGCTGAAGTATCTCATCTAAGTCCGAGATGTATTCTGACACCCGCTCCATGAAGAACGCGATATCATCATTGACAGGTACAGATTGAAACGCGGTGTTAAGTGAGTGAAGTCGCGCTGAAGGACCGTTGATGCTACTCTCTTGTATAATGTCACATAACAAGGCAATACCATCCACCACATCACCGTAAGCACCATCTCCCACATAAAACTCGCGAATGTTCGCATAAAGTTTGCCAGGTACGATAGTACTATTTCGACGCACATCGAAAATTGCCGCCGTTCTCATCGCTTCATTCAGGACTCCCTGAGCGGTACGTATAGACAACATCCCCGTGTGTAGTACCGTTGGCATGAAATGAACATCCAGCTCATTTAGAATCAACATTTCAAATAGCATGTCAACTCCACCAAGGCCAATAATAATATCAGCGCGTTCATCGGCTTCCAATCCCTCTTCGGTCATCGGAATGCTCTCGTGCAACTGACGAATTGCAAGCGCGCACGCTAACGCCATGCTTGTACTGCTTGAATAGCTACCCAAACGATACAAAATCTTGCTATTGTACGGATAGGAACTCAAGGCAGCGCCAGTAGAAACTCGCTTCAGCGTCTCAGTTGGAGCAGTTTCAATTGCATTCATAAGACTCGTCAGTTCGGCGTTCTCCTCTGTTGCGGCTTGTAGCGTGATGCCACTCCGTGAATACCCTGCTGCATCGAGTGCATCCAGGTAAAACGTATACGCCGTCGACCAATTCTTTGGGTCGAAGTTCTCCAAAGCGTCGATAAGGATGTTCTTCTTTTGCATGGAGCAAAATACGGGACGGCTGGGAAAGTGAGAAGTGACGAGTGACAAGAAAGTGAGAAGTGACAAGTGAGAAGTGAGAAGTCAAGTGAGAAGTGACGAGTGACAAGAAAGTGAGAAGTGACGAGTGACAAGTGAGAAGTCAAGTGAGAAGTGACGAGTGACAAGTGAAATGTGACAGTCTTCCCGGCAGCCTCCCGGCCGCTGCCGGGAAGACTGTCATATTGTGGAACCTGATGCGCGATTTTGATGTTGCGTTGCTGAGTTTCTGCCGGGAAGCTTCCCGGCAGCCTCCCGGCAGCTGCCGGGAAGGAATGCTGGCCACATACCGATTCTATGGATCGATAATTTGCAGGTCTTCACCTTGCCGCCCTCACATGACCTTCTACACTTTTACATTGAATCGATTTGAACAAGAAAAACACATTCCCACGGCGACGTCTTCTTCTGTCGCTTGCACTTTTCGTAGTAGGTGCTGTAGCATCGTTCAGCCAAGAAGTTGATTCAGTATCATCGAATGTTGATACACTGTCGTTCATTCGATCGCGGAAAATGTCCGACGCCGATGTAGCCCAGAAGCGAGAGGGGACGTTCCTTACGGGTCTGCCCGACTTTTCTTCCGACCCCGTCACTGGATTCGGTTTTGGCGTTCGCACAAACCTGTATTGGAACGGCCAACGCACGCATCCGTTGTTTCCGTACACGGCCTACCTTACGAAGCTGAAAGCCAATGCCGCGTATTACACATCAAATGCGCGCGAATTGATATTGTCGTTGGACGTTCCATACTTCCAGGGGACGCGATGGCGGTTCAAAGTTGACTTCAAAGCCCAACAGAATCCGGCAAATCTATACTTCGGTTCTACACAGAACACATTGGGTGCACTTCGACTTCCCTCTGCGCCTGCCGATGGAGCAACGTATAGCACGTTTGCTGCATACGATGAAGCGCGCAAAACGCTTCGACCCGGCGGTGCTTCAGAAGAAACCATCGTAACCGATGCGCTCTCCAATCGGTTTAAGGAAACGGAGTACATGCTCAACCTGAAAGCCGACTATGCTATTGGGAATGGACTTTGGCGAGTGCTCGGTGGATATGAGATTCAACACTTGTCGTATTCTACGTTTACAGGAGTTGACGCAGAAGCGCTCAATCCAAGCTCTGGTGCCGAAACAACGGCGCCTAACGGACTTGCACTTTTAGATCGAGATGCAAGGCAAGGGAAGGTTCAAGGGTTTGAAGGTGGTTGGATCTCGCTTGTTCAAGCAGCATTGATTTTTGATAGTCGCGACTTTGAACCAGATCCTACGTCAGGTGCATACTTCGAGATAGCGAATGAATACTCTAGTACTGCCATTGGATCTCAATACGATTTCAATAAGCTTTTCATGCAAGGAAAGTTGTTTGTGAAGTTGCCGGTTGGGCCGCGCACCGTGTTTGCAGGTCGCGTAGGAGTAGGCAACATGTTTGGCGACGCCGCACCGTTTTTCGAATTTCAAGATCAGTGGAGTCCAGACGGAAGTATCAACGCACTGGGCGGTAGACAAAGTTTACGTGGATTTCGAGCCAACCGGTTTCTTGCACGTTCCTTGTGGTTCGCAAACATCGAGCTCCGTACACGGCTGGTTGATGTTGACGTTCTATCTCAGCACTTCGGCATCGGACTAGCACCATTCGTTGATGCAGGTACGGTGAGGGATCGTTGGCAAGATCTCGACTTTGACGATGTCAAAATCTCGTACGGATGCGGTCTGCGTATAGCGTGGAATCAAAGCACTATCATGTATCTGGACTACGGTAGGTCGACAGAAGACGGCCTTCTCTACTTTGGTTTTGGGCAGGCGTTTTAGGATTGATTACGATGTAAAGAGAGGTAGCAGTATGATTATTACCAGAGCCGCAATCGAGCAGCTCGAGCCGCTCTACAGAACGGCTTTTGTGAATTCCTTAGCCGGGTTTCGACAAGCAGTGTTGGTTGGCTCGCATGGCGCGGATGGGAGTACGAACTTGGCGATTTTCAATTCGCTGATTCATCTTGGAGCCAACCCGCCGTTGTTCGGACTCATTACCAGACCCGACAGTGTTCCGAGACATACCTTGCAAAACATTCGTGAGTCAAAAGACTACACATTGAATTTTGTGAGGTCTGCAGATGTTGAGAAAGCACATCAAACGTCAGCCCGGTATGAACGGGAGGTATCTGAGTTTGAAGCCGTTGGATTCAACATGATGACGCTACCCGGTTGCAGCGCACCCTTTGTTGCAGACGCTGTTGTGAGGATTGGAATGACGCTTGAAGATGTGATTGACATTCCTCAAAGTGGCACAATGCTGATTGTGGGTAGTGTTACGGTGGTTGATGTAGACGCGGCTCTTGTTGGTCAAGATGGCTATGTGGCATTGTCAGATGTCGACGTGTTGATAAGCCAAGGTCTTGACGCATACTTTGTCTCAACCTCTGTTGGAAGATTTCCCTATGCAAAACCATAGTCCTAGCAACGAAACCTATTTGATCATCGGTGCATCGTCCGGCATTGGCAAGGCACTCGCACTGCACATGGCTGAGTTGGGTCACCACGTGATTGGCACCTACAACACGCATGAGATCCAATCCGATACTCCAAACATTGAGTATCATCATCTGAACGTGTTGGATGAAACACGAACGCTGGACTTCGTGCCGGAGGTTCTCACGGGACTTGTCTACTGTCCGGGCACTATTTCCCTTCGACCCTTCCAACGCATCTCACCTTCCGATTTCCTTCAAGACTATACTCTGCAAGTTGTGGGAGCGGTGCGCATTATTCAATCTGTGGCGAAGCGGCTGTTGGCCAGCGAGCACGCATCGATTACGCTTTTCTCTACTCTTGCGGTGCAAACCGGGATGCCGTTTCACACGCAAGTGGCTGCGTCGAAAGGGGCCATCGAAGGACTCACACGCGCACTCGCGGCCGAGTATGCACCAAAGATCCGTGTGAATTGTATCGCGCCATCACTTACGGACACGCCACCAGCGAGTGCGTTGTTGAACTCTGAGCAGAAGCGGGAAACGAGTGCGCAACGGCATCCACTAAAGCGCATTGGGACGGTGGACGATATCGTAAATGCTGCGGAGTATCTCGCGTCAAGCAAGGCAAGCTGGATTACGGGTCAGGTGCTTCATGTTGATGGGGGTATGTCGACGCTGCGCGTGTAGCCTCGGTGTTGCACCAGCATCCTTGTGGGTACGCTACTTCGGGCTTCGTGTCTCGCAAAGTGGCTCACTTTTGTGCAACTGGCCAGAAGCTTTCCATCCCACCCTTTGCCTTCAACTCTATCGTGCCGCGTGGCAACCTTGACGGTGTCGCCCCACCCGTCGCATAACAGTCGTTCGATATCAAGGACTTACGCATTCCTTCCCGGCAGCCTCCCGGCAGCCTCCCGGCAGCCTCCCGGCAGCCTCCCGGCAGCCTCCCGGCAGCTTCCCGGCAGAAAATGGTTACGGAATTGCGACCGGTACCCAGGAATTGAGCGGACCCAACCCGCTGACCGAAAATAGCTCTTCAGCTTGTGTAGCGTGATTGTACACGAAGTTG
This sequence comes from Kapaibacterium sp. (SeqCode), assembly GCA_038202665.1. Lineage (GTDB taxonomy): Bacteria > Bacteroidota > Ignavibacteria > Kapaibacteriales > Kapaibacteriaceae > Kapaibacterium. The sequence continues at coordinate 12,179 of JBBRES010000045.1, forward strand.
GAATAGGGTACCCCGATGGCGCATGTCGCAAACAGCGGCAACCGGTGTAGAAGGTCAGACAAGTAGCTGTTGATTGAACGCGAAATCCTGCGGCCGTCACACTCCGCACGGGAGACAAGAACGTAAGTGTTAAATGTGTCCGACCACTTTTTGACGGTTGCATCGACGGACTCTAACGTGTCGTAAAAGCATACGGTGATGTACGGCGCAGAGTTGGGCACGTTTGCGCGGACTCTACACCATATTGAGTCTGTTGTAACAGAATCAACGTCGATGTCGAAAGCCAGTACGGTGTCCACAACCGTTGTCGCTAGAGCGACGTCCCGCACTTGTGTGCTTCTGCCTGCACTCCATTCCCATAGTATGGAAGTTGCCGTATCGTGTCCGCTGCACGCATACCAAAGTGTTATTGGTACAGAAAGCGTCGTGAGTGATGCAGTCCAATCGCCGTTGCTTTGTGACGTTGCAGTGAATAGTTCTGGGAACGTTGTAATGGTTGCAAGGGGGAGAGGGCGAGGACCATCATACTGACCGCTCACTGTGAGCGCGCGACCATGCAGCGTACCGTCTCTTTCCCACACAACTATGGCGGAGTTCTGACAACTCCATAAGAGCATCGACCCAACAATTGCAAGAAGCACCACACTAGAACGCATACGCCACTCCAATGATTGGTGAGAAGATGATGTGCGCTCTCCCGTCGTAGAGATTCACCTGACACACAGTACTCAACTCTCCCACTACAGAGAGATTGTCTACAAGCGTACAGTGCGTTCCGATATTGAGAATTGCTGCCCAACCATTACGTTGATCGTTCATTCCATCTGCATTCGTTGTAGCCGTTGTACTGTTATAATTCGTAGGACTCCAACCGTACGCAGGACCAACACCAACGTATGGCTGAAACAACTCAGATGCGGGCAACCAAGCCGCAAGGATAAGAGAAGCACCCTTGCCCTCTAACGTAAAGTCCTTGTTCGTGGTCAAACCAAACGTAGGCACAACACTCCACCGAACGCCACTTGTATCGGAATCGAGTCTGATAATTGCTGAGGTAGAAATTCCTTGCGAAAGACCTTCATTATATGCCGCGTCTGCCGCCCAATACCTTCCCTGAATTGTTAGCCACGATGCTGGAGCAATTCGTAGGGTGCCACTCACTCCTGCAGAAATCGCTTGATCAGCTGCTTCTGGACGTGTTTGGGGGAAGAATCCACCCGTGAGCTGCACTTGCATTTGCCTGTTCGTAAGTGGGCGTGCCGGCAATGTCAACGACGGGTCGTACACGTTTGATGTGGAACACCCCGACAGAAGAACCAGCAGTAGGAAGTAGGGCAAACATGTTGTTTTTCGAAGTACCACTGTATCCCCGTACATCTAATCAAACGATTCCTTCCCGGCAGCCTCCCGGCAGCCTCCCGGCAGCTGCCGGGAAGACTGTCACACTTCACTTCTCACTTGTCACTTCTCACTTGACTTCTCACTTGTCACTTCTCACTTCTCACTTGACTTCTCACTTCTCACTTGACTTCTCACTTCTCACTTCTCACTTCTCACTTTCTCAGAATCCTTTACGCAGCTTCGAAGCCAGCCGCTCTTCCAACACCGATCTGCCCATGGGCGTAAGCAGACCTATTCCGATGACGCTTTGACGGAACGTGTATGCCTTTCCTAACGGAAAGCTCTGACCCCCAAGCACCCACGCTAAGAAGATGCCGTCGCTCATGCCGCTTTCCAAAAGCGCGAATGCCTCTGCGTCTATCGCACTGAACCAGCCGGCGTCTACGAGCTGTTGCGTGAGTCCCTTGCCAAGCTCATTCAAAAACGTACGCGTGGATTGTATGCGCTCTAAAAACTTGGGGTTGTCTGCACGCAAGGCGTGCGCCCAGAACTCGAGCAAGAGAGGTGCTTGCTGTGCACGCGACGAGTAAAATTCGACCGCAGAATCGCGAATCGCATCAACCTTACTCATGGCATCGCCAGCCGCATCTACGCTCATCTTCACAAGGTCTTCAAACGATGTCATCCACGAATCGTACACGGCCAAGAAGAGCTCTTCTTTTGTGCGGAAGTATTCGTAGATCGTGCCCTTGCCGATCTCTGCATGCGTGGCAATGTCTTGCATCTTCGACTCGTGATAGCCGGTACGCGAGAACACTTCTGCGGCATGTTGAATGATGTCTGCCCGCTTTGCGGCACGATCGACAAGAAGGGGCATAGTGGTTACCGGGCGAGTAAGCGATCGATGACATTCGTGAGTTGCTGCACGTGCTCTGCTTTCCCGGTGCCCCAGGTGTGCAGTCGTACCGTCTCTGTTTCGTCGATGTAGATCACATTCGGCAAGCCGTCTTGCACGTGATAGTACTCAAACACATCGCCATCCCAATCCATGAGAATGCTGTTTGAAAACGCTTCACGAAAACGTTCCTTGATGTAGCTCTTGATGAATCCCGGTGCAAGCGATACATCTGCAAACGCTACAAACTGAACTTTGTCTTTGTAGCGCGACGTGAGTTGGTCTGTCCAATTCTTCGTGTACTCACTGCCCGTTCGGTCCGCAAGGATCAACACCGTGGGCTTCCCCTTCCAGTGCTGATCCCACGTCCACGATTTCCCGAATTGATCCTCGAGCACGAACGACATCGCCTTCTTGCCAATGGCTTTTGCATCGGGCGCATGCGCAGACGTCGTGCTCACAAAGAGCACTAACGTTGCGACGAGGATGAACGACCACTTACGCAAGCTTGGCCTTTGCCGATTGCATCTTCTCGTTGTCCGCAAGGAATGTTGCCAACCCTGCATCCGTGAGTGGATGCTTCATGCTTTGCATCAGCACCTTGTACGGAACCGTTGCAATGTGTGCACC
>JBBRES010000046.1:0-14490 GCA_038202665.1 Kapaibacterium sp. (SeqCode)
CATGCACAGATCTGGAAGTTGAACGTGGGGCGAGTACCGTTGTATTTGCTCGACACGAACGTCCCGCAAAACGTAGATCCAGCTCTTCGAGATGTGTCGGACCGTCTTTACGGGGGAACGACGGACACGCGCGTTATGCAGGAAATGCTCCTTGGCATTGGCGGCATGCGCATGCTGGCGGAATTGGGCATCGAACCGGCCGCTTGCCATGTGAATGAAGGGCATGCAGCATTCTCGATGCTGGAACGGACGCGCATGACCATGTCCCGCTTGGGTATGTCGTTCCAAGAGGCATGGCGCATCACGCAAACATCCACAGTCTTTACAACGCACACGCCTGTACCGGCAGGGAATGAGATCTTTCACTTTGATGTTATCGAGCGATACTTCAAGTCCTACGTATCAACCCTTGGAATCACGTGGGCGGAATTTCTTGCTCTTGGCACTCAAACGTTGGCAGATATTGAAGATGGCTTTTCCATGACGGTGCTTGGCCTCAAGGGAAGTACCTATCGAAACGGCGTAAGCAAACTTCACGGTGCTGTCGCACGCCAAATGTGGCATGCAGTATGGCCGCAATTCTCTCTTGACGAAGTCCCCATCGGTGCTGTTACCAACGGGGTGCACACAGGAACATGGGTTGGGAGCGAGTTGGCGCAACTTTATGACCGGTATCTGTCGCCCACGTGGCGCACCCATCCAGAAGAAAACGAGGCCTGGGAAAATGTAGACCGAATTCCGTCGTTCGAGTTGTGGCGCGTACACCAACGTCGTCGAGAGCGCTTGGTAATCGCAGCACGGGAGCACATCCTGAGCAAGCATCATGCATCACTCACGCAAGAACAAGCATCCAAGATTCACGACTATTTGGATCCCGACATTTTGACAATTGGATTTGCGCGCCGATTTGCGACATATAAGCGTGCAGACCTTCTCATGCGCGATATGGATCGACTTGCCGCCCTTGTGACGGATCCGCATCGTCCAATGCAGGTAATCATGGCAGGGAAAGCCCACCCCCGTGATACGGCCGGAAAAGAGATTATTCAACATGTTCTTGAGCACATTCGTAACCATGGGCTCGAACATCGTATAGTCTTTCTCGAAGACTACGACATGCACGTTGCCCGACTCATGGTGAGGGGATGTGATGTGTGGCTGAACACTCCTCGCAGACCCTATGAGGCATCAGGAACAAGTGGCATGAAGTCGATTGTCAATGGAGGCTTGCATTTTAGTGTTCTCGATGGCTGGTGGGCCGAGGCATTCGACGGACACAACGGATTCGCGATCGGTCGCGGAGAAGAAATGCTAGACCCAGACGAGCAAGACACAGCAGATGCTGGCACGTTGTACGACATCATCGAACATGCAATCAAGCCGATGTTCTACGACCGGAACAAGGGCAAGATTCCTGAGCGGTGGGTAGCAATGATGAAACATTCCATCCAAACGCTAGCGCCAGAATTCTCGTCGCTCCGTATGGTTCGAGATTATGCCACCAAAAACTATGTCCAAGCAACACAGGCATATCGTGCGATGACCGAGCATAGCGGGGAACGGGCGCGTTCTATGGTTCAGTACTTCGATAGGGTTGAAGCCGCTTGGCCCGCCGTCCGAATTGGAGAGGTGAACATCCACGGTGGCTCCGCGGCCTATGTGGGCAAGCACATCCATGTGAATGCTGAGGTTCGCCTAGGCATATTGAATGCCACCGACGTTGTCGTGCAAGCTGTTCATGGAAAAGTTGATGCCAAAGGAGAGATCAATCCAGCACACACTACCACACTTTCCTTGCAGCGGGAAGAGGGCGGCACCAGTTTTTATGAGGGTGACTATGTATGTCAAGAAAGTGGCATGCAGGGCTGTACGGTTCGTGTAACACCCACACACGATCAGCTCATTCACGTAGCCGACACTCTCTATTGCACCTATGCATCCTGAAACTTTCCAAGAACTATCAAGTCAATGAACCGACTACCAAAAACACAGAGAAGGATTATGCGCACAACTCATCGAATTTCCCTTTTATTGGCCTGCGTCCTCTTTGCCTCCTCGGCACTAGCGCAAACTGCAAGCGTTACATTCGTCCACAACTCTCCAGATCCGGCAGCAGCCGTGATCGACCTATACGTATCCCATGCGGGAAACACGGTCAAGATCGACAACCTCGCGTTTCAAGGATCCTCGACGATACCGGAAATGGCCATCTTCGGAGGCATTCCGGTAACCTTTAAGATTGCGCCCTCAACAAGCACAGATCAGTCTCAGGCGCTCTTAACGTATGAGTTTACGCCCGCTGCCGACATGTTTTATGTGGTAGAAGCTCGTGGTTTGATCACGACCGACGGATTTGCGGCAAATCCTGATGCAAAACCGATTTCGGCAGGGATTCGCCACTTTGAAATCCCAGCAACAAACACAGACGCTACGAAGGCCGGAGTGATCTTCGTGCATAGCTCAACAGACCTCGATAAGGGTGATCTCTGGGTTCGGGGCGCTTCGGCTGCAACTTTTGCCGGGGTAACGTACGGCGATGTCACAACTCCGCTGAAACTGATCGAGGCGAAGTCGTCCTTTCTCGACTACACGAAGGCCGGCATAAAGACTCCTGCCCTTGCCTCCTTCGAAGTAGACCTTTCTGGATTTGCAGGTCAAGTGCTCATCCTCATGGTTTCCGGCTTTAAGTCTCCGGTCGATAACAAGAACAGCCCTGATACCTTAACACTGCTCGGCGTGAAGGAAGACGGAAGTATCTCGAAGTACTCACTCCTTTCGGGCTCACAAACAGCGCGAGTACAAGTGATTCACAACGCTGCAGATCCGAAGCTTGGTCAAGTGGACGTGTTTTTGAACACCGAAAGGACCATCGACAATTTGAACTTCCGTAGGGCGACTGCTTTTTCGAACTTCCCTGCTGGTGTTCCGCTTGTGATTGGGATTGCGCCTGCAACGTCCTCTAGTTACAAAGACACGCTCCGTACGCTTAGAGTCCAATCTCTCCGGCCAGGTCGCACCTACGTGATCACCTTGAGTGGCATCCTCGATTCTGCGAAATTCGCCATCAATCCTGATAGCGTAAACATCGCACTGAAGGCCACCCTTATCGAAGGTGTGCTTGAAGGTTCACCAGACACTGTTGCCGCAAACCTGCTGTGCGTGCAGCAGTCCACGGATTCCAAGAGCCTCTCACTTGTGAGCAGCATCGACCAGAATGTGTTGTTGGATATGGCATCGTATGGCGCAGTATCGGTGAATCACCTTGTTGCACCGGGTACGGATACGCTGTGGTTGAAGAATGATTCGGGTATTGTGAAAAAGGGCTATGTGGTCAACTTGAAGACGCGTAAGGCCTACGTCGCCTTAACGTCAGGATTTGTTGATCCAACGAAAAACATGGATGGTCAGCCCTTCAAAGTCATCCTTGTAGATTCTGCGGGCGTTGTGAACAGCTCCCTCGTAGAGGTAATGCCGGGCACCGTGAGCGTTCAAGAAGAGACAGCTACGATGGCTCGCCTCTCCTTGGTACCGAACCCCGCCACCACATCCGTTTTGCTCCGTGGCGACCGCACAGTGGGAATCCAAACAATCTTGCTTGTTGACGCCACAGGCCGCACGATGGCGGAATACCGCGTGTCGGACGGAATGCGCCAGCAAGATGGCATCTCCGTATCGCTAGAGCGCCTCACGACCGGTGTGTACGTAGTGATTGCCACAGACGCCAACGGTAGTGTGGTTGCTCAAGAGAAGCTCATCGTTACACGATAAGCGCCTCCAGCATTCCTTTTTTAATTTCCGCACGAGAGATCAATCAAAGGCCGGCCCCCATACGGGGACCGGCCTTTTTCGTATATTTGCGGTTCTCTACCCAATCCAAGAAGCCATGTTTGAAAGTCTAAGCGATAAGCTCGAGGAAGCGCTCAAACGCATTCGAGGGCAGTCAAAAATCTCCGAAGAAAACGTCACTGAAGCATTGACGGAAGTGCGTCGCGCCCTGTTGGACGCAGATGTGAACTTCAATGTTGTGAAGAAGTTCATCGAAGACGTCAAGGAGAAGTCGCTTGGAATCGAGGTCAAGGGCAACCTGCTTCCAGGCCAATTGATGATCAAGCTCATCCATGATGAGCTTGTGGCGCTGATGGGCACGTCGAAAGCAGACATTACCCAGGCGCCTCAGGCACCTACCATTGTGATGGTGGCAGGGTTGCAAGGATCGGGAAAGACAACGTTCTGCGCCAAACTTGCTTATTCGCTTAAGAAAAAGGGTCGGCAACCGTTGCTCGTAGCCTGCGACATCTATCGCCCAGCGGCTATCGATCAGTTGCGCACCTTGGGTCAGTCTATGTCGCTTCCCGTCTTTTCAAAAGATGGTGCGAAGCCGTTAGAGATCGCAAACGAGGCCCTTCAATACGCAAAGAAATTCGGTCGCGACGTGGTGATTGTCGATACGGCGGGCCGGTTGACCATCGACGAAGAGATGATGCAAGAGGTAGCAGACCTCAAGGAATCACTCAAGCCACACGAGATTCTGTTTGTATGCGACGCCATGACAGGTCAAGACGCTGTGAATACAGCGAAGGCCTTTGACGATCGTCTCTCGATCACGGGTGTTGTCCTCACAAAGCTCGACGGAGATACGCGCGGCGGAGCGGCACTTTCCATTCGTGCCGTTACCGGTAAGCCAATCAAGTATGTTGGAATTGGTGAAAAGATTGATGCCCTTGAGCCCTTCTTCCCTGAGCGCATTGCCTCGCGTATTCTGGGCATGGGAGATATTCTCACGCTCGTAGAGAAGGCACAGCAGCAGATTGACGAGAAGGATGCCGAGAAGCTAGAAGAGAAACTTCGCAAGAATCAGTTCACGTTTGAGGACTTCCTAGAGCAGCTGCGGATGATCAAGAAGATGGGATCTCTGCGCGACCTGCTTGGAATGCTTCCCGGCATGGACAAGGCACTACGTGGTGTTGAGATCGACGAGAAAGCATTTTCGCGCGTAGAAGCGATGGTCCTTTCGATGACGAAAGAGGAACGCGGTCAGCCGAAGATGCTCAATGGTTCGCGTCGCAAACGCATCGCTGCCGGTAGCGGCACGACGGTGCAGGATGTGAATCGCCTGATCAAGCAGTTTGAAGACATGCAGAAAATGATGAAGAATATGACAAAGGGTAAGATGGCTACCATGTTTGGTGGTCAGACCCCTCAATTTCCAACTTCCCCTAGGAGACCGTAATGGTCAAACTCCGCTTGCGTCGCCGCGGTCGTAAGAAGCACCCCTTCTACGATATCGTAGTGATCGACGGACGCGCTCGTCGTGACGGCGCACCGATCGAACGTCTGGGCTACATCGATCCGATGACAGCACCCAAGACAGTTGTTTTAAACGTAGAACGTTCGTTGTATTGGTTGGGCACTGGTGCTCAGCCGACAGAGATCGTTCGACAGATTTTTAGCCGCGAAGGTGTATTGCTTCGCCGTCATCTTGGCTTCAAAGGAAACTCTGAAGCAGAGGTCGAGGCAGCAGTACTTCAACACCGCGAGAAGGCATCTGCACGCCATACGCGCCTAAAGGCACGCCGTGTCGAACGCGTAAAGACCAAGGAAGCTGCCGCAGCCGCAGCAGCCGCGAAGGCCGCAGAGCCAGCTCCCGTAGAAGTCGCCCCAACACCAGTTGAAGAGGCACCGGCACAAGAAGCCGCGGAATAATGGCTTTCATTCGATCATGAACAACGCGCAAACCTCGCACAGAGGTTTGCGCGTTTGTCGTTTGCATTCCAAACCACCATGCTACACCTGTCTATCACAGAACTCTACGCATCGCAACGTGCGATCTTCAAACGGATCGTCACGATAAGTTTTGCCTTTGCAGGCATATACTGGTTTCTGATCTATGGCATACTTCTGGGTAGTTCTGCAGCAGATGCCCACAGCCAGGCGCAAGCGCTTCGGACCGGACAGACGCTTATCTACTTCATCCTCCTCTTTGTTTGGGGACTCGACTATTTCCGAGAACAAAAGCGTCTCCATGTGATCCTCGATCTAGCATCAGCGAAATCGCTGCCTCCAGATCGTATCACACGCACGGACGTCGAAGACCGTCTGCATTTATTCTCGGTGTTTACGCCAATCAAAGGATCGCGATTCGCATGGGTTGTTCCGTGTGTGAACATTGTGGGTCTTTCCGTGTCTACTGTTCTGATTTGCCTTCAGTGGTTGAAGGGCGTTCAGGTCTTGCTAAGGTGAACTATGCTCCGATGGAGTTTCCTACTGACATTGACTCTCTGCAGCGCGCAACTTGTGTATGCGCAGTTGCCGTCTGTCTATCGCGATGATTTCGATGGAAGCACGCAAACATTCCCCGCTCGACGCTCAGACATGGTGCAGACCAACGTCGAAAGCGGATCGTTCGTCGTTGATAAGTTCGCCGGTGATAACGATTGGTTTACGTGGACCGAGACGTTCTTTGATCCGTTGAAGGATTACGAGATCGAGGCGAAGATCACGATGCTGAGCGGACAGTTAGAAGGTGCGTGCGGCATTCTCTTCGGCGGCTCCAATGCGAACAACTGCTACTACTTCGCAATGCGTCCGAATGGAACTGTTCGACTGAGTTCATTCGTAAACGGACAACCAATTCCGATTACCGATTGGATGTCTGCGTCGATGATCAAAGGCTGGAATGAAGCGTACACGCTTACCGTAGCAAAACATGGCCGCACGCTCACGTTGTCTGTGAATGGCGCCGTTGTTGTTGCACGCGAGCCACTGCAAATCACGGGCTTCTTTCTTGGGTTGTACGCGTCTAGGCGCATTCGATTTGCCGTAGACTATCTTGAACTACGACAAGACTTACCACCGATGCGGATTGTAAAGGGATTCAATCCCGACGTTAAGCCGGAGCGCCTCGGCCCAAACATCAACTCACAAGCCGCAGAGAAGGCGCCCCTCGTGTCACCCGACGGCAAGACACTCTACGTTGTACGACAAGATCACCCGGGCAATGTTGGTGGTGGAAGAGGCGACGATATCTGGACGTCTACGATGCAGCCCGACGGGAAATGGGGCCCGCTCATGAACTTCGGTCGTCCAGTGAATAATCAAGGCTCGAACGCCGTCATCTCGGTGTCACCGGACAACAACTCGCTCGTTGTTATGAGCACCTACTATCCGAATGGTGCTCCTTCTGGCAACGGCTTTTCGATGACTGTTCGCACAGACTCAAGCTGGATTGTCCCACGGACGATGAACATTCAGAACTTCTACAATCGAAACATCTTTCAAGAAGCAAGCATGTCGCCCGATGGGAAGGCCCTTGTCACGGCCGTTCAGCGAGACGATTCGTTTGGCGACAAAGATCTGTATGTGTCGTTTCTTCGCGACGATGACTCATGGACGGAACCCAAGAACATGGGACCTGTGGTCAACACCATCTTCGGCGAGATCGGTCCGTTCATTGCAGCAGATGGGCGAACAATGTATTACTCCACACCTGGAAAAAGAGGCTTTGGTTCGGCCGATATTTTTGTAACGCGCCGCTTAGATGATACGTGGTTGAAATGGTCGGAGCCCGAGAACATTGGTCCTGGCATCAACACCAAAAACTGGGATGCATACTTTGTCGTAACAGCAGATGGGAAGTGGGCGTACTTCTGTGCCGGTGGACTCGAAGGAGATCTCGACATCTTTCGAATCCCACTTCCAGAAGGTGCGCGGCCCACTCCAGTTATTCTCGTCAAGGGGCAAGTGTTCGACGCCCGAACAAAAAAGAAGCTCGCTGCCAACATTCGATATGAAACACTTGCAGACGGGAAAGAAGCGGGCATCGCGCGATCCAATCCTCGCACGGGAGAATACAAAATCGTTTTGCCGAGTGGTAGTGAGTTCGGATTCCGAGCCGAGGCGCCCGGCTACTATCCCGTAAGCGATAACCTGAGTACGAAAGATCTTACCGAGTACAAAGAGATAGACCGTGATCTCTACCTCGAGCCTCTTGACGTCGGCAGAACAATCCGCATTAACAACTTGTTTTTTGATTTCGGAAAATGGGACATTAGACCTGAATCAGACCCCGATTTGAACCGTCTTGTTGCTCTGCTTCTGAAGAATCCAACGATGCGTATTCAGTTGAGCGGACACACCGATGACGTAGGCTCTGATAGAGACAATGTTACCCTCTCTGAGAAACGAGCATTATCCGTCTTGCAGTATTTGACCAACAAAGGCATCTCCACGTCGCGTCTCACATCGAAAGGTTTTGGTAAATCAAAACCCATCGCTAAGAACAAAACAGACGAAGGCCGGCAGCGCAATCGCCGCGTAGAATTCACCATCGTGCAAGTGTGATTTCCTGAGTATGTTCGTGGCTGTTACCAACACACAACTGTGCGAGTACGGTCATGCATTATGCTCTTTGCCTCCTTCTTCTCCTTGCCACCCTCCCACTCTCTGCACGCGTTGATACAGTACGTGCAGACGATGGTTCCTATAAGCAGGTGAACACTGCACGCACGGCGTGGGAAGAGTCTGTGATTCTTGCACCAGGCGGACCCTGCGTGGTGAAGAACATTCAGATCTACTACGCCGGTGGCATCGGCACAGACACGGTCTTCGTGACAGGCGATGCAGCCGAAGGCTCTATTCCTCCTACGCAATACAGCTGGCCATACAACACACTTATTGGTCCGATAGCTGTAGATGTGAAGGCGGCAGGGTGGAAAGATGTGGACGTCTCTGCGTCGGATCTTCACCTTGGTGGATTCGATCGCGTTGTAATCCAACACCGCACGTATTCCGGAAAGCCGTTGTTCGGACAAGATGCGAGTAGAAGCGGGAATAGTTTTTACTTCGACCCCACCACACCGAACGCCAACTTCTACAACATTCCGGGCATTTTTTACGTGTCGGCGGGCGACTATATGGTGCGCGTTGTCGTGGAGTACTCCTACCCTGCACCCAGCAAGGGTTCTGCTCTTCCACCTCCTCCGTCTCTTACCGACGTTACGATTGACGCGGGCATCGTCGACGCAACCGGAGGCGTGCTTCGATCCGACCTTGCAACGGCTGTTGATTGGGATGGAGATGGATACGACGACCTCGCCATTGGAACACAGTTCTTTCATAACGAAGGCGATGCAACATTCAAGAGAGTGACCTTGCCAATAAGCGGCAGCGGCAGCGTTTGGGCAGATGTCGACAACGATGGAGACCAAGATGCATTTGCAGTGAATGGATGGGGCAACGACAAACTTTGGCGTAATGATGGCGGCGGATCTTTTACCGATATCACTGCCCAGTCGAAAATCTTGAACAATGCACCAACTGTGACGCCATTGTGGTTCGACATGGATCATGACGGCGATGTCGATCTCTTTATAGCGAATGGCCGAAAAGAAGAGAACGGTCAAGAGACCTACTATCAAGACAGACTTTTTCGAAACAATGGAAGCGGCGTCTTCGAAGACATCACTGCGGCATCAGCCATCGCCGCCGCAGAACCCGCACCCTACTTTGATTGCTGGGCGGCCTCGCTCTGTGACTATAACAATGATGGGTGGACAGATATCTTCGTTGCCACCTATCGGCTTGCGCCAGACCGACTCTATAAGAACAATGGCAACGGTACGTTTACTGAGGTGTCTCGCACAACAACGGTGATTGGCCTACCTACCGCCGATCCATCTACGTTTGGCCATGGCATGGGTAGCGACTGGGGAGACTGGAATAATGATGGCTATGTAGACCTTGCTGTTGGAAATCTGGGGCATCCAGATTGGCGCGCATCCGTTTCGAATCCCTCGCTGCTGTACGTCAACAACGGTCCACCATCGTGGACGTTTTCCGAACGGCACTCACAAGTTGGCGTCAAGTTCTACGAGATGAACGCAGGCATGGCATGGGCAGATCTTGATCTTGACGGCAACCTCGATCTCTGGCACGGGCAGATAGCATACGAAGCATACGGTGCGGGCGCCACGCGTAATGCGCGATTGTACATGAATCAAGGTCCAACAGAGAACTACCGCCTGATCGATCGAACGTGGGAACTTGGTGCGCGCATTCACGGCGCGTGGACGGCCATCCGATTCGACTATGATCGCGATGGTGATGTTGATCTTCTCTGCGCATCGGGCACGGAAAATGTTCGGCTGTTCCGAAATGATATGCCGGCAACAGGATCGAGTCTTACGCTTCGACTTTCAACAACCGCTGCGGCAACACCACGAGACGCTTATGGTGCTCGCGTGAATGTGTACAGTGGGACACGCATGTTCACGCGGCAATTGCCAGGGTCGTCCGTTGGTGGGCGTTGCTCGCAGCATAGTCGAGATTTGTTTTTTGGGCTTGGCACATCCACCAGCGTCGATAGTTGCATTGTCGTTTGGCCGAATGGAGATCGCAAGGCGCTTGCGAATCTTACACTCAATCGGACCTACGACGTTCGCAACGATGGAACTACCATGCAAGCGATGGCGCATACACGAGTGCGACTCGTCTCACCATCCACCGGTTCTATCGACCATCCCGATGCTATCACTCTCCAATGGGCGCGCGCTAGTAGCACCGCCACCTATGACGTACAGGTCTCGCAATCAAACAGCTTCGCATCGTTGATCGAAGATCGTAGTGCAATAACAACAACGTCTCTTCCGCTCACAACACTACCGAAGGGCGCTACCATCTATTGGCGGGTACGCGGTAAAGAAGGTGCTTCGCAAAGTCAATGGTCTGCTCCGTGGTCATTCACCATTGGCAGACCTGCACCACTTGCTGTAACGACGGTAACTCCAATCCATCGAGACTCCGCCGTACTAACCAAGGCTACGTTTACGTGGACGCACGCACAGTATGTTGGGGGTATGACGTATGCGACGTTGTATGATGTCGAGATTTCTACCTCGTCAAACTTTTCGGGTGAGCTCATCACGCGCACAGCCTTGACAGACACAACAATTGGCCCGATCGATCTTCAGCCAACAACAACCTATTACTGGAGAGCACGCGGCGCCAATGGTTTGGCAACAGGCGCGTGGTCTGCCGTTGCAATGTTTACAACGTACGGCGCACCTCGGTCGCGCGATCTACTGTCGCCCCTCGATAAGGCAACAGCCGTGAACATCCGCCCTACATGCACATGGCAGAAGGATCCTTGGGCAGACTCCTATACCGTAGAGCTCGACACCATGGCCGACTTCTCTACACCGTTCCGAAAGAACAGCAACGGCACGTCGCTCGTGATTCTCCCTGCCTTGAAATACGGCAAGCTCTATCATTGGCACGTGCAAGGAAAGAATCTCGTTGGCGCCGGCGCATGGAGCCCAACGTGGACATTTACAACGGGCGTCTCGACTGGCGTTGCAACAGCCGACGAAGCGTACGATTCTCCATGCTCGATCTCATCCATCAGCCCGTCACCCATCACCACCGCTTGTACAATCGTGGTACACCTTGCTTCTGCAGACCGAGTGCGTATTCGCATCCTTGATCTACAGGGCAGCATGGTGGCCGAGGTCTATCAGGGTTCACTTGATGCCGGCTCGCACGCAATTGCGTGGAATGCGGCGATGGTCGCATCTGGTAGCTATACCATGGACGTGGAGCACAGATACGGCCACAGCACAGCGCCCCTGCTCATCGTGCGATAACTGCCTCCATAGGATTGCGTAGTTTGCGCGCCACTATGCCACGTATCCTGATCACCGGCGGTGCCGGCTTCCTCGGATCGCACTTATGCGATCGGTTCATTGCAGAAGGCTTTCACGTCGTCTGCATGGACAACTTCATTACGGGCTCTCCAGAGAACATCGCCCACCTGATTGGTCATGAGCGATTCACGCTGATCAAGCATGATGTATCAATGTACATGTACGTTGCGGGAAGCTTGGACTACGTCCTCCATTTCGCCTCGCCCGCCTCTCCGTTCGACTACCTCAAGTATCCCATCCAAACACTCAAAGTTGGATCACTCGGAACGCATAATGCGCTTGGCTTAGCCAAGGCAAAGAATGCACGCTTCTTGCTTGCTTCGACGAGCGAGGTCTATGGAGATCCGCTTATCCACCCGCAGCCAGAATCGTATTGGGGAAATGTGAATCCTGTAGGGATACGCGGTGTGTATGACGAGGCAAAACGATTTGCTGAGGCTATCACGATGGCCTACCATCGATATCACGGCGTTGAAACACGGATTATTCGAATCTTCAACACCTACGGTCCGCGTATGCGCGTAGAGGACGGTCGAGCAATTCCCGCCTTCATGAGCCAGGCTCTTCGCGGCGAAAACGTTACGGTCTTTGGCGATGGATCTCAAACGCGTTCTGTTTGTTATGTAGACGACCTGGTCGAAGGCATCTATCGACTTCTGTTGTCGGACATCTCAGATCCGGTGAACATTGGGAATCCGGACGAGATTACCATGAAGGGACTTGCAGAAGAGATCATTGCGTTAACGGATTCATCGAGCAAGATCATTCATACGGAACTCCCGCAAGACGATCCTAAAGTGCGCCAACCCGACATTACGATCGCACGGGAGAAGCTCGGATGGCAACCACACGTACAGCGACTCGAGGGTCTCGAGCGGACGCTCGTCTATTTCCGTTCAGCTCTTCACGTTCTTGAGTAATGGCTACCCTGCGGACCTTATTCCGTAGAAGCACACCAGAGTATGCTTCTGCGATGTCCATGGTCGCCTGCGCCCTTCTTGCGGGTGGCAGCATCATTCTAGGTGCCATCCAACACTCGCTTATTCTTCAGACGAATGGACTGATCTCGGTCATCGACATCGGCAACTCGATGCTCTTCCTTGCCGCCGTGCGCCGTTCCATGCGCAATGCCGACATGCGCTTCAACTACGGATATGGCAAGTACGAGAGTCTTGCCATTCTTGCGAGCGCTACACTCCTGATCGTCCTGACGGCATATACCTTGGGAGAGGCGTGGACGATGTTTAGTAGGCCGTCTCCGAAGCAGAACACGCTGATTGTTGTTGCATGGAGCATCGCATCGTTCCTCGTGATGCGTTGGAATACACGTCAACTCACACGCTATGCAGATCGGTTCCACATGCCCATGCTTCGGTACGATGCAGAGCTGTGGCGTTTGGATTCATGGTTGGAGATAGGAGTAATCTTATCGCTCCTTGTTGGCGGCGTACTCTTGTCGATGGCACAAGTGTCGCTCGCACGAACGGTAGATGGTATTGCGTCGGTGCTTCTATTGGTTGTATCTCTGAAAGTGCCACTCACTCATGGTCGAGAAGCGATCAAGCAGTTGTTAGATCGAACGTTGCCCGACTCAATGCAGTTCGAGATCCTTGCCATTATTGCAGAGAATTTCACGCACATGTGTGAGTTCAAAGGGGTGCACACGCGCCAAAGCGGCAAGGACATTTTTATCGAGATCGATCTTGTGATGCCGTACGATTATACGCTCGAGCACTTGTATCAACTTGAGCGACAGATCTTAGAACGACTTCATGAGAAGTTCCCTACGGCCGTACCTCGCGTGTACGTCACACCGTGCGATCGCAATTGCATTCGCGACGGCGTGACGCATTGCCCCATTAAACTAGCAGCAGGCCGCTCTTAGCGCGGCTTCTTTACTTCGATCTGAACCGTGCGACTCAAGAATCGCTCTTCGGGCGTGTTATACGAGTCGATACCAGGCGGGAATCGGTCCGTTGCGACTTCATCACATTTGAGCGACACTCTACGTGCAAGATGCCGTTGTATCGCTGCACATACGGCCTCTGCACGGCGTGCAGATATCTTCTTGTTGAAATCTGCATTACCAAGCATGTCTGCATATCCACGAACCGTAACAACAGACCCCGCAGGAACCTGATCTACAAACTTCTTGATCTGCTCTTCTGCAATCGGTGTGAGCTTGTCGGAAGACACTTCAAAAAGTGTGAGGGTGAGTCGTTCCATTTCTGTCGCAACCGTGTCTTTGCGGACACTCAATGTTGTTGATGCAGAATCCTTCACGTTGCGAATGGCATCCAACTTCAGTGTTACCACTACGGGAACCGTTCCAAGCATTTGATCTGCTTGCATTGTTGTCAGATCCTGCGTGATCGACGTAGGAACTCCCTTTCCTTCTTTGGCAAAGAGAATGTTCGCTCCGCTCTTTGCTTCCAGCTTCCATCCAGTAACAAATGCCGTGCTCGAACCAGTGGGGTCGAACAACAAGCGCGGAGGGGTTACAGCTCGCGCTTCATTGAAGCGCTGGCGCTTTACCGAAGCAATCAAGTCGAGATTCTCTGTTTCAATCTCAACACGCCGATTCTCGGAAAACCCTTCCTCTGATGGCTGACGTGTTGCTCGTTCAGGCGCGCAGGATCCCGATGCCGTCACTACAGTGACGCGATCTGATGCGATACTCCACACAGATGTGAGATAGGTTTTTACGGTCTCGGCGCGCTTACGAGCAAGCTCGCAATCCGCACCTTCCGTTGTTGGGTCTGACGTACCGCGCAAGCGAACCGTTGCTGTA
>JBBRES010000047.1:0-14434 GCA_038202665.1 Kapaibacterium sp. (SeqCode)
GAACTACTGCCAAGTGGAAAGCAAGCTGGAGTTGCAAGAAGTGCCCCGTCCGATGGACGGTATAAAGTGTCGCTCCCACCGGGCGAGCAATATGGCGTACGCGCAGAAGCCAAGGGTTTCTATGCACTGAGCGAGACCTTCGATACAAAGGCACTAGGCGAGTATGCAGAGGTTGAGCGAGATCTTTTCCTGACGCCAATCAAAGAAAACATGACGGTGCGATTGAACAATGTGTTCTTTGACTTCGGGAAGTACGACCTCCGTCCAGAATCATATCCGGAACTCGACCGCCTTGTGCAGTTCCTTTCGGATGAGAGCACAGTTATGATCGAGGTTGCAGGACATACCGATAACGTCGGTGACGATCGCAGTAATCTGACGCTCTCACAAAACCGTGTGAATAGTGTTCGCGCCTACTTGGAGTCGAAGGGTGTTGCCACTGGTCGTGCTACTGCCAAGGGCTACGGTAAGACAAAGCCCGTTGCACCAAACGATACAGAACAAGGACGTCAGCAGAACCGTCGCGTTGAATTCGTCATTCTCAAAAAGTGATCACATGTTTGCTGCCTTGCTGGGTGCTGCTGCTCTAGGATATGCCATCGGACTTGTTCCGGTGGCGTATATCCTCATGAAACTCACGAGTGGTAAAGACATTCGCACCGAGGGAACTGGCAACATCGGTGCCATGAATATGTACGAGGTGACGGGCAAACGATGGATCGGCATTCTCACATTCCTTCTTGACGCCCTTAAAGGTGTTGCTGCCGTTCTCTGTGCACGTCTCTTGTTCGGTAACTGGTTTCTCGCAACGGCCTTTGCCGGCGTGGCCTGTGTTGCCGGACATAACTACAACATCTTTTTAGGTGGGAAGGGCGGCAGGGGATTGGCAACAGCTACCGGCGTGTTTGCCATCGTGAATCCATTCATGATCGTACTCTGGGACATCATGTACCTTACAGGATTCTATGTGATTCGCCGTGATGTGCGTGTAGCAAGTATGGTGGCAACACTTGGTAGCGGCGTTCTGATCTTCTCTACGCCGGAGCGCGTACTGCGACTCACCACACTTCTACCAGAAGTGTATTCGGTAACAGAGCTCAAGCTCTTTGCCGCGGCAACACTCTTTCTAATCTTCATTCGATTTGTTGGACCCATGCGTGAATTCATGGGAGAAGAACACGAGAAAGACTATTCAGACAATGCGGAGTAAAGAACGCCGTGAATTGCGCGTACCGTTTCTAACGCATGCTCATCTGCAACCACAAGAAAGGTTGTTACCTCGCTCGCTCCCGAAATGATCATAAGCGCATGCTGCGCAACGGCGGCAAGGGTGCGCACACTCGATGCTGATTGTGCGCGAGGCCCGCAGACAGCGATGAGTGCAACATCACTTCGATGCACCGTACTTCCCGCTACCGCCACATCGATGATGACGCGTTCTGAATCTGTACGCGCCGGGAGAATCAGCACTGTAGACTCGGCTGTTGATGTTCGGAGCAGGACGTGCTCTTCAACGTCGTTGATAAACGCGGTCGGCTGTGTGGTATGAATGGCAACGCACGATCGGATTACCGACACAGCGTGAAGATCGGCATCGAGTGGTTGTTCAGCCGTGATCGTCGTTCCCGCATCGTGTTCACGAAACGTATTGAGCACACGCACAGGGATGTTGGCATCGATGGCAGGTGCGATAGTGTCTGGGTGCAGCACTTTCGCGCCGTAGATGGCAAGCTCGCGAACTTCTCGAAACGACATGCGCGGAATTGGTCGAGCCTCGGCTACCATGCGCGGATCTGTTGTGTACACGCCACTTACATCCGTCCAGATCTGAATCTCCTCTGCACCACATGCTGCGCCAAGAATAGCGGCGGTATAGTCCGACCCACCACGACCAAGCGTTGTTGTCCGACCGTCGGCCGTTGCGCCAAGAAAACCTTGCGTCACAACAATTGACGGCGACGTCAGCATTGGTAGCAGCGTGGCGCGACATTGAATGCGGACGATGGCATGGTCTACGACTGCATGTGTAAAATCTTCATTTGTGCGCATCACCGTTCGAACATCAAACCACGTGGAGTGGAGCCCTGCCGCCCTGCATGCGCCTTCAAAAATCGTCGTAGAAAGACGTTCTCCGAACGATGCCACCATATCGAGCGACTGCGCCGTGCATTCTCCGAGCGTTGCAATGCCATTGCAATAGTCGGTGAGTTGGTCGCACAGTTGATGCACGTGTTGAATTGTAGATTCCTTGAGAACGGCTTCTGCAATCAAGGATGTGGCAATGGCAATGTGTCGGTCGCGCACGCCGTGTAAGAGTGGTTGCATGTCTTCTGCTGACGCATGTGCAGCCGTACGCGCGATATGCAAGAGCGCATCTGTGGTCTTACTTGTTGCGGAAAGCACAACGATGATTCCGTCGTGCCTTACGGCATGCGACGCAACAATAGCAAGTACTCGTTGCAACGCATCACTGTCTTGGACGGAGGTGCCGCCAAACTTCATCACGAGCATGCTAGCCTACATCAAAGTATTGTGCCAGATGCTCTGCACTGGTCACGTGAAGCAGAATGCGGTCCTCAACCAACGTGACGACGGCCTTCTTCGCGATGGCTAGGTCTATGTTGTATCGAAAGGCAAAGTGCCAAATGTCGACGTTGCCAACGCTCGCTTCGAGCGTGAGGAGCTGACCCGGCGTCATCGAAGAGCGTTGCGTAAAACGTCCTCGCACGGCCTCGACAAAATCCGTCGACTCTTTATCCAGCAACAAGTTCGGAGAGAAGAAGTAGTTGTCGACGTTTACCAAGTCGCAAATCACAAACTGACCAATATTCGCGTTGGCGCCAGAGAAGTCTGACAGGAACGCTAAGCTCACCAAATACGGTCGTTCGTCATTCGCCCAGATGTCATTCCAAACGGCGGCATCTGCGGCTTTCAACCATTCAAAGAATGCAATCTCGTGTTGGGGCAGTTGCATAAGCGCACTCGAATTGAAGCGAGCTCGAATGGCATCGATGAGTTCGGGCGTGAGATCTCGAAACTGCTCATCGGCAAACACGAGCACGCCTTCACGTTCGATGCTCTCTTCGCAAAACGTCAGAATTTCTTGTTGCGTCATACAGTTGTTGTTGCGTTCTTTTTGCGCTGCATAAACCAGAACGCCATACCAATAGCGCCAATCAGCAGCGTAATGCCATTGGCCGCCATGCTGATGGTACGTCCGCGTTCGAATGCAGGGCTGATGAAGGAGAATTTGATGGCGTGCGTTCCGGGAGGAACAACGATGCCGCGCAGGAGATAGTCAGTTTTATGAATCGGTACTTCCGTGCCGTCGATCGTGGCATGCCATTCAGGGTAGTACATCTCACTCACGACAAGGAAGTTTGATGCCTTGGTTGTTGCCGTAAGTGCAAGGTGCTGATTGCCTCGCGCCGTGATTGTGACGGTTGGGGGCTGTGTTGAGTCGATCGGCTGAACGCCACTCACCGGCTCAGACACATAGGCCACAGCGCGCGGATCAAACGTCCCATCGCGCAGCGCCTCGAGAATCTTCATCGGTTGTGGCTCGACAACAACAGCATTCGCAAAAAAGGCACGTGGGAGCATTGAGCGATTCTTGTAAACGATCTGCGTGGTTTGTTGTGACGTGAAGTCTGGAGCAACACCGTCATAGATCGGACGGTCGGACACGATGTACTTCACATTCAGCAGGTTCCACAAGAATGGATTCGCGATTACCGATCCGCCTCCCTTGCCTGCAACGTCAAACAAGTCTTGATACGAGCGAAGCTTCGCAGAAGAATATCCGTGTACGTTCTCAACAAAGTGATAGGCCCATGCATTCGCTGGTGTTTGTGATAGATCGCAAATGCGAAACACACCAGCGTCTTGCTTGATGTAGTCCACCACATCGGTTCTCATAAACACGGTCTTCTCTACTTTTTCCTTCGACGGAGCATAACCGCGCTTGTCTACTCTCCAAAGGTCGATCACCAACAGCACGATCATTACGCCCATGCCCACCGAAGGCGAGATCTTCTTGTTCACGATCAAGAACATGCCGGCGCCAAAAAGTATCGCAAGGAAGCCAGTTGCCATCCAGTCGCTCTGCATTTCGTCGAACATCGGCTGCGTAGCAGATGCGGGAACTTGTGCGGCATCAGGAACACGATCTGGCATCTTTTCGTGGAACGACTGAGCTACACTGTCGCGGAAGCCTTCTTCGAACATATTCGTGTACACCACTCCAATCAGAAAGAATGCAGCACCTGCCGCCAACATTCCAACAGCCCACTTTTTGTGCTGCTTCGTTGCATTCTCGCTCCAACCAACAATGCTACTCAAACCATATCCTGCAAGAACAGGCGTGGCGAATTGAAGTAGGCACAACGCAATACTCGGTGCTCGAAACTTATTGAATGTGGGTACAAAGTTGTAGAACACATCGTAGAGCAACGGGAAGTTCTTCCCAAAGGAAAGAAGAAGTGAGAAGGCGGAAAGGATCACAAGAAACACCACAAACGGATCGCGCCTGTACCACCAGGCACCTACAATGGCAAGGAACAATACGCCAATGCCCATGTAGTTCGCTGCGTCTGTAAAAGGCATCTGTCCCCAATACACCATGCTCAGTTGTTTGCTGGGTCCCATCTTCATTTTGCCAAAACCATAATAGTTCGGGACAAAGAAAGTGATCATTTCTTCGGGACTGAACGACCAATTCGTCGCGTATTCGTAGTCGTTCCCGCCGCTTTGGTCTTGCTTGTTCCGCTCCGACTGAACGATCGGCGCCGATCCGCGGGTAGAATAGGCAGTGTAATCACGTGTGGCAAGAAACATGTCGGCATGCGTAGCAAGCGCCAACGTTCCGGCAATAGCCAATGCTCCACCGGCACGCATCACGCTCATCGCATTGTCTTTAGCGATAGCGCGGAACACAAGTTCAACGCCAAGGTAGAGGGCGAGCGCGCATCCTATGTAGAACATCATCTGGGGATGCGTTGCACTGACGAGGACGATCATCGGAAGCGTGAGCAAGAACAAGTTCAGGAAGGAGAACTTTACACGAATGCGTTCAAGGGCAAGGAGAATGAATGGCAGACTTGCAAAGGACACGGGCTTGGTGGAGTGACCTATCATCACCCACGTGATCACCCATGTAGAGAAGATGCCGGCCAGGGCAACGAACGTCGAGATGTCTCGGCGGTGCTTCTTGCTTCGCATCAAGGCATACATGCCCATACCATAGATGGCGTACCACATGGCAAGTCTGCCCGTGTCGTTCGAGAAAAGATCTCCGATTGCACGTGGAAAGGCAAAGATCACTTTTGAGATAATGTCCCACGACCGATCGCCGGCCGCGAGGAAGGAAGCAAGAGAGGGCATGCCGCTAAAGATGTACGGCACCCACAACGGAAACTCACCGGTGGCCTTGGCTTGGTCGAGGTAGGGAACGAAGCTCAAAAAAGCAACGTTGTCGCTCTCGGCCAAGAAACTCTTCCCGCCAAAGATGGCATCTCCAAAGAAAATGAAGACAGAAAGAAGGATGCACACACAGGCGATCACATCGCGCATGTTGTCAGAGATGTGAAGGCCTGTGGAGGGGCCTGTTTTTACCGTTGCCATGGACGTCCTTTAGAAATGCATTCGTGGGCAGTACCACAAATCTACGAAGTCCGCTATTCGAGATTTCTTCGTTAAGTTTTCCGGAATCGAAGTATCACATCGGAGGATTCGTGGCAGCTGACCTCTCTACCAGAACGCAACCACTGACGTACGCGGATGCCTTGCACCTTCTGCGCCGTGCAACCCTGCATCCAACGCACGACGGTGCCATGGCCCTCGTAGGGAAATCGCCGAGCGATGCCGTGCGAGAATTGTTGGAACTGGGTACCGACCCCGTGCTCCCGGCATGGGCGTCCACAGCGCCGGATCCCAACATTATGTTCTCCGATGCGGCTAGGCGCTGGCCCGAAATGCAGGTGTGGTGGGCAGACAAGCTCCTCACCGAGCCGTCTGTTCGCGAGCGCATGGTCTTGTTCTGGCACAACCACTTCACGTCGGACTACATCACCGTCTACTACGGTCAGTTCAGCATTCGTCAGAATGCCCTCCAGCGGAGCTATGCCTTGGGCGACTTCGCAGAGTTCTCCAAGAAGATGGTTGGCGATCCCGCCATGCTGATTTTCTTGAATGGGAATCTGAGCCTGAAGGGCAATCCAAACGAGAACTTCGCACGTGAATGGTTCGAGCTCTTCTCACTTGGAGTTGGCAATTACACGGAGCAAGACATTGTGGAAGCCGCGCGCGCGTTTACCGGGTGGCGCATTAGTGGGCTGAATGGAACCTATACAGCGCAACTGTCTGATCTCGGAACAAAGTCCATCTTCGGACAAACTGGTTCGTGGACGTATGAAGATGTGGTTCGCATCACACTTGCCCAGCCTGCCTGCGCACGGTACCTGGCCACAAAACTTTTGCGAACCTTCGTGCAGTATTATCCAAGCGACGATATCGTCACGGCTCTCGCTGCAGAAATCGCAGCAAAGAACTTTGTGATCAAGCCTGTTCTGCAAACACTCCTGTCTTCCGAGCTCTTCCTCGACCAACGTGTGCGCGGCGCCTTGATCAAGGCACCTGCTGATTTAGTGATTGGCCTTGCCACCTCGCTGAGCTACAATGCCATGCAACGTGACTTGCTCATCTCCTCTATGGCAAAGTTGAATCAAGAGCTCTTTTATCCTCCAACAGTGGAAGGGTGGAAGGGGCATCACGCCTGGATCACGAGCAGTACGTTCCCTTCCCGGCAGCGGTTTGGAGAGAACCTCGTGAATGGCAAGACCACCGATGGCACGCAGATCAAAGACACGACTGGGAAGGCTATCACGCCGGATCTTGTTGCTCTCGTGAAAAAAATATGCACAACACCTGACGACCCCGCAGCCGTGGTAGAAGCGCTCACCACGTATCTCTTGCCAGTACCAATCACTGGAGAACAGCGCGTGGTATTGAAAGAAATTTTGTTGCAGTCCCGACCAGACTACGAGTGGAAAATCGATGCTGGCTTCGCACCCACGTATCTGCGCCTGTTCATGCAGGCAGTTGTTCGTATGCCAGAATTCCAGTTGATGTAAGGAGCACACCATGGACAGAAGAAAATTTATATCGCGCGCCGGGAAAACCGGACTTGCCCTTGCCACCCTCCCAAACATCATTGGCAATTTTTCCGTGCAGGCATTGGCCCGTGTAGACGGTCCACTCCAACAGCTCCTCGATGCCACCGATCGCATCTTGGTGTTGATTCAATTGCCGGGAGGAAACGACGGATTGAATACGGTGATACCGTACACCAATCCCATCTACTATGCGAATAGACCATCAATTGCCATTGCCGCAAAGGACGCGCTGAAGCTCACGGATACGATGGGCTTGCACCCGGCGCTTTCTGGTTTCCGAGACTTGTACAACGATGGGTCGATGGCCATTGTGCAAGGCGTTACCTATCCGAATCCAGACAGATCGCACTTCCGTGGAACTGACATTTGGCTCACTGCAACGGATGCCGATGTGTTCGCAGGCACGGGCTGGGTTGGCAGATACCTCGAGACACTGGCACCAGATTTTCCGACCACACTTCCTGCGAATCCGTTGGCCATTCAGATTGGCACGGGCCTGTCGCTCGGATTGCTTGGCAACAAAGGCCCCATGGGCGTTTCGTTCCGAGACCCCGACGAGTTCTACCGACTGGTGAACTCTGGCGTATCCGAAGAAGTGCCGTCGAGCGATCAGGGCAACACTCCTGCCGGTAATGAAGTGGCCTTTATGCGCACGATTGCACGAAGCGCCGATGTGTATGCCAAAGTGGTGAAGACTGCCGCAGACAAAGGCACCAACACCGTCAGCTATCCTCAAACAGACCTTGCCTCGAAGTTGAAGATCGTGTCGCAGCTTATCTCTGGCGGACTCAGTACACGCATCTACTTGGTGTCGTACACGGGCAACACCTTCGACACGCACGCAGACCAAGGTGGAGCGAGCGGACAGCACGCACGACTCTTGCAGCAACTCGGCGATGCCGTGTCCATGTTCATGCAGGACATGCGTAAGCAAGGACTTGCGGATAAAGTTGCCGGCATGACGTTCAGCGAGTTTGGGAGACGCGTTGCCGAAAACGGCAGTCAAGGCACCGATCACGGTACCGCAGCGCCACTCTTTGTGTTCGGTAACGATGTTCGCGGCGGACAGCTCGTAGGCAAAGATCCAAACCTCACAGACCTCGACGACCGTGGAGATCTGCTGATGGAGAACGACTTTCACAATGTGTATTCGTCGGTGCTCTTGCAATGGTTTGCAACGCAGTCCACGACGGCGCAGCAAGTTCTTTTCAAAGATTTCTCGGGCAGTGCACTCCCGCTCTTCAAGAGCGCACCAGTTTCGGTACGCGACGCGTCACAAGCAGCGCCAAGGGTAGCGATATCGCCAAACCCTGCATCGTCCGTGGCAACTGTTTCGTTCGATGCTGTGAATGCGAGCTCTGTTGCCATCGAAGTTCACGACATGCGTGGCCGCCTCATGTTCGCACAATCTGCGAATGCATCTGAAGGTCGCGCCACCATCGATGTTTCCGCCTTGCCGCCTTCCACCTATGTTCTCTCCGTACGCGCAGACCGCGCCGTGGTGAATTCCATTTTGACTGTTACCCGCTGAGATCCCTATGATGCTTCGATACGTTGTTGTTCTCGTCTTGCTCTGTGCAACACATGCTATGGCGCAGCCACTGCTGTCGCCCTACGAGTTTTCCTTGCCCGATGGACTCAACATTGCAACACCTCTTTCAATTCCACTTGGTGAGGTGGCAGGGAGCAAGGGTCGAGTGGGTGTGAAGGACGGCCACCTCGCATTCAAGGATGGAACACGACTTCGTTTGTTCGGCACGTGCATTCAATGGAGCGGTGTGTTCCCAGACAGTATGCAGGCTATGCGCATTGCCACGCGCCTCCGTCAGCTTGGCTTTAACGCCGTGCGCATGAACACGTTCGATATCTCGTTCTGGAACGGTGGAAGCGTGCTCGAACCTGGCACGTCAACAACTGGTCTGAGCGTAGCGCAAATGCAGAAGTTCGACTGGTTTATCTATCAGCTCAAGCAGAACGGTATCTACTTGGTGTGGCCAATGATTGGCGTTTATTCGCCGCGTGTGGATGACGGAGTACAGCAGCCAGATTCTGTCGGCTGGGCCGCGAGAGTACTCGTGTACTTTGATAAGAAGGTGCAACAACTCGTGCGTAACAACATGAAAATGCTCCTTACACATGTGAATGCATACACGGGAACCGCCTATAAAGACGAGCATGCGATTGCATACTTCGTGGTAACAGATGAGAATTCATTGATGAACAATTGGATGTATTCTCAGGACGTTGTCCGTCCGAATAGGCAGGGTGGAACTCCGAGCTTGGGCTCTCAACATTTGCGCACGATGGACTCACTCTTCCATGTGTACCTCCGCTCGCTTGGCTATGCATCCTCTTCTGACGTTCAGCGTGCATGGAGTACGACTGTTGCAGACACATCCAACAGTCTACGGAACGGTGGGTTCGAAGATCCGTTTAGTGCCGCATGGGCACTTGCTGTGGCGACGCAGCAGGGCGCGCAGGCACTCATGCAGAATAGCGATGCAGATAAGGTAGAAGGTACGACAGCACTTCGCGTACGCATTGGAAAACTTGCGACTCCATTGTATGGGTACTCCATACAATTGTATCAGAATCTTCCAATGGTGAGGCGACTTCACAAATACAAGCTCTCGTTCTTTGCGAAGACTACCACGCAACGTGGCAATCGAAGCATGCAGCTGTATCTCTACAACAACGGATATCCATACAACGACTACGGACTTTCTCAGTCGGTAGATCTCACGTCGGCCTGGAAGCGATTCGAGTATAACTTCACAAGCACCTCGACTGATTCTACCAGCGGTGCACTCGCACTGCAGATGGGGAATGATAGTGGCGACGTGTTCCTAGACGACGTACGATTGCAAGAGATGCCGTATGGCGGCCTGCAGTCTGGTGAATCTCTTGAGAACCGCACTATCCGTCGCGATCAGCTATGGGCAAATCAAACCTCGCCAACGCGTGCTAAGGATCAAGCTGGGTTTATGTTTACGAGTATGCGCGACTTCTATCATTCGATGAAGTTGCTGTTCCGAGACACTCTCAAGTGCGACGTGCTCATCGCGCCTTCGACGCTCACGGTTTCCTATATGGAGCAGGCGGCTGCAGAAGAGCTCGATATTCAATGCATGAGTGAATACCAAAACAGTAGTCAGTCAATCCTTCGCAATCCCAATGGCGGATCGGTGCCGGCGCACTCACAAGCGCGTATTGCGGGCAAACCATTCATCGTCAACTTCGCCGCGATTCAATACCCACGTTACTACCAGAACGAGCTTGCAACATACTTGCCAGCCTATGCTGCACTGCAAGACTGGGATGGCGTGTTCATGAGTTCGTTCACAGATCGTCCAACGTCGGGCGCTGCGTCGATCGATTCTAACATGGTATGGGAGATCATGAATAAGCCAGGGGTCCTCTCGTTGATGCCCTCAGCGTCTGCGGCCTTCCGCAATGGCATTGTGAAGACCACGGATAAAGTGATTACCATCGACCTCACGTCAGAGGCAATCACGTATCCGCGTATTCACTCGCCGGCGTTGTACTCATTGAGTACACCGATTGATGGTCGGATGCCGCTCTTCCGACGCGTTGAAACGTCGATGAAGCCAGCAGCAACGGAGTCATTGCTACCACACCGAGAAATCTCGGCACTCGCGGCAGACATGATAGACATTCGCGCGCTTGATGCAGAGAACGAGCAGATATTCTTGAACGCACAAGACGGCATCCTGCAAGTAATCACACCACGCTTTGTGAGCCTTAGTGGAAACCTGAATGGGCAGGTACTTCAGTTGCCAAGCATGCTCGTTGAACAAACCTCAAATACGCAGCACACTGTGGTGACGCTTGCCTCTACATCTGACGCACCAATCACCGAAGCAGCCACAACCATGCTCACCGTTGCAACACGTCAGCTCAACAAAGACGCAACGTGGAATGCAAACAATACTGAGCTCAATGCATGGGGGAAGGGTCCCATCATGATGGAGGGTGTTACGGTACGCATTTCGATTACGGCTTCATCGGACAGCATGATCGTGCGGCCACTCGGCGCAGACGGAGCGCCAACAGCAGACGTGATCAAGCCCACGCGTTCCGTGAGCGGTCGATACTCGTTCACCGTGAACACACAGCAGTACAAAACACCTTGGTACCGCATCGAGCTCTTGTCCGCGTCGGGCGTAGACGGCGAGTCCACAACCTCCGCATCCTGTGCGCCGAATCCGGCATCAGATCACGTCACCATTCGTTGGAATGAATTCAGCACGGCACAGACGATCACTATCTGCGACATTCTTGGTGCCACGGTACTTGTGCAAGGAATTCAGGAGGGCGGCAGGGATGCAGTCATAAACACATCTATGCTTGCGCCGGGCACGTACATCGTTCGACTTGGGAATGAAACGCTTCGCTTCACGAAGCAATGATCAATCCATAAAGAGATACGGTCGCCACGTTTCATCGATCTTTCCCACGTAATGCTTCAAGAACATCACGTGGTGCGGCTTCCGAGGTCTGATCATTAAGCGCATGTTTGCTTCTTCGGGGGTGCGATTGCCTTTGCGGTTGTTGCACTGCTTGCAAGCACAGGCAAGATTCTCCCACGTATCTGCACCGCCGCGTGAGCGGGGGATGATATGGTCTACCGTTAGTGGTGGTGTTGTATTGCCACAATACACGCATCGGAATCCATCGCGTCGGAGAATATTCTTTCTCGACAGTTCAATCTTCTTGAATGGGACGCGCAGATAGGCGCTCAGACGAATCACGCTTGGGAAGGCGAACTGGGTGCGAACGGAGCGGATAGACTGGGCTGGACGCTCCTCGATCATCTCTGCCTTGGTAAGCAGGAGAAGGACAATGGCTTTCTTCGTAGAGCATATCGAGATGGGTTCGTACGATTGGTTCAGGACCAATACTTTCGCTGTAAGCGACGACACCACACCCGTCAACTGACGGGACTCTTGCTGAAGGCGGAGATGCGCAACGTGCGTGCTGAAGGCAGTTACTCCTAGTGGGAGTCGGGCACCCAGCCCGACATTTCCAAAATAGCATAGAAACGGTATTTTTGTTCTATGAACAACCCAACGGCTACACTCGCACTTGAAAACGGAACTACTTTTTCTGGACGGGCCATTGGCCACATCGGCGCTGAGACAAGCGGAGAGCTTGTTTTTAACACGGCGATGAGCGGATATCAAGAAGTGCTAACAGACCCGTCGTACAAGGGCCAGATTGTTACGTTCACGTACCCCCATATCGGCAACTACGGTACCAATGAAGAAGATGTAGAGTCAAGCGGAGTGCAGGCTTCAGGTCTGGTCGTCCATGAGCTCTCGCGAATAGCATCAAATCACAACAGCACGAAAAGTCTTCAAGACTATCTAGACGCCAATGGCGTAGGGGGTATCGACGGCTTGGATACGCGCATGATCGTGCGCATTCTTCGGACAGAGGGAGCTATGCGATGTGTGATATCGCACGATCCGAAGGCAGACCCACGTGAACTTGTTGCGAAGGCGCAGCAGATTCCGTCCATGAACGGTTTGGACCTTACGGGACTAGTGTCGACAACCGAACCTTATCAATGGACAGAGGCCACGTCGTGGACATACGGCGACGTGCCACCGCCTACACGTCGGTACAGCGTTGCCGCCATCGACTACGGTATCAAGCGGAATATCCTACGTCGGCTCACGGCCTATGGGTGCGACGTGACCGTCTTTCCGAGCACAGCAACGGCCACAGAGATATTGGCTATGCAACCCGACGGAATCTTTCTATCGAACGGACCTGGCGATCCTGCTGCAGTCACGCATGGAATAAACACGGTCCGAGAACTGCTCGGAACACGTCCGCTGTTCGGCATTTGCCTTGGGCACCAAATTCTAGGGCTCAGCGTTGGGGCGTCTACATACAAGCTCAAGTTTGGTCACCGCGGCGCAAACCACCCTGTAAAGAACCTCCTCACGGGTGCTGTCGAGATTTCCTCTCAGAACCACGGCTTTGCCGTAGACCCTGCCACCCTCCCCCCGAATGCCGAAGTCACCCACGTCAACCTCAACGACG
Organism: Kapaibacterium sp. (SeqCode); assembly: GCA_038202665.1. GTDB lineage: Bacteria > Bacteroidota > Ignavibacteria > Kapaibacteriales > Kapaibacteriaceae > Kapaibacterium. The sequence continues at coordinate 13,245 of JBBRES010000047.1, forward strand.
ACACCTGTGCGGGCATCCGAATTGCAGAAAAGCAGGCCTTTAGCGTCCAGTACCACCCCGAGGCTTCCCCTGGCCCGCACGATTCCGACTATTTATTCGCCGAATTCATTGCGATGATGTCCAAATCCTGAAATCCTCGCCCCCTTAGATTCTCACCATTTGTTTGGATAGAATCTTTCCGTCCCCTATCTTTGCAGGCTCTACTGACCGGGCAGGTACTCAAGCGGTCAACGAGGGCAGACTGTAAATCTGCTGGCATAGCCTTCGGAGGTTCAAATCCTTCCCTGCCCACAAGAGTGTTCTTGGAGAGCACTGGTCATACGCGGGAGTAACTCAGTTGGTAGAGTCACAGCCTTCCAAGCTGTTGGTCGCGAGTTCGAGTCTCGTCTCCCGCTCAGATAACGGACCCTGGCCCGTGCGGATTTACAATTCGCTGCGGGGTAGGGCTTTGGTGTCTCTACAGGGTAGGTTGCTGATGTAGCTCAGTTGGTAGAGCACCACCTTGGTAAGGTGGAGGTCACCGGTTCAATCCCGGTCATCAGCTCGGCAAATGGATACGGGTGTAGCTCAACTGGTAGAGCAGCGGTCTCCAAAACCGCAGGCTGCGGGTTCAAGTCCTGCCGCCCGTGCAACACGAACGATTTCAGGAGCGAGTGATGTTCGCAGCAACGAAGAACTTTTTCGAAGACGTCTCCAAGGAGATGAAGAAGGTCTCTTGGCCGACGCAAGAGCAACTGCGCGAGAGCACAGTTGTGGTAATCGTTACGTGTTTGGTCATTACGATCATCGTTGCGATTATCGACGCCGGTATGGCGAAGATCATGGAACTTTTGTACTAAAGAGAACGGAACGGCTCCATGTTGGAAACACCGCAGCAGCTCGCTTCTATCGAACCCAAGTGGTATGCGATTCGCACATTCACAGGGCACGAGGCGCGTGTTAAAACGTCCATCGAAACAGAGATGGTGCGGCTAAGCATGCAAAGCACGGTCAAGAACATCTTGATCCCGCAAGAGACTGTCTATGAAGTCCGCAATGGAAAGCGCCGTACGAAGGTGAAGAACTTCCTTCCGGGCTACATCCTGATCGAGGCGCAATTGTCGAAGCGTTTGAAGGAGATCATCCTTTCGCTTCCATCAATCGTTTCGTTTGTAGGAACAAAAACAGAGCCGCAGGCACTGCAGCCGGAA
>JBBRES010000048.1:0-14257 GCA_038202665.1 Kapaibacterium sp. (SeqCode)
GTGGCTTACTTATTGCCGTGAACAACGATGAATTCGACTATTTGAAGATTACTTCTGACGCTGTTCGTCGCATGAGCGAGGGTGAGCTCCTTCAAATCCAAAAAAGCCGCCAAAAGCACATCGATGAAGAAACATACTTCCGCATTATTTCCGACAAAACAGCATCGCTGATCAGCACATGTTGTGAAGTGGGTGCCGTCAGTGCCGGCGTGAGTGCTGAGGACCGACTTCGTATGCGCAACTATGGAGAAATGGTGGGCTTGGCCTTCCAGATTCGTGACGATGTGCTCGACTACACAAGCCGGAGTAGCATCCTTGGCAAGCCTGTTGGGAACGATCTGAAGGACCAAAAGATCACACTTCCGTTGATCTATGCATGTAAGGCGGCAGGGCCAAAGGAGGCACGGCGCATTATCAGCATGGTTAAGGGCAGAAAGCCAACCCCCGCGCAAATCAAAGTAGTGATCGCCTTTGTCGAAGAGCATGGCGGCATCCGTGACGCGCATGCAAAAGCCATGGAAATCAAAGAACAGGCCCTTGCCTACCTTACTTCCTTCCCTGAATCGTCATACAAATCGGCGCTGACCGATTTTGCTAACTTTGTCGTGACGCGCACGAAGTAATACCGCGTTCCACAGGAGTACCCGTTTATGACCACAATGAATGCCCGCTCGTTCTCGAGCGTTGTTTCGGCTGACGATCTACGCACCTACGTTCAACGCGTGTACGCGTGGATGGTAGGCGGCTTGCTGCTCACGGCTGTTACGGCTATGGGCGTTGCATCATCGCCTGATCTTTTGCAGCTATTCTTGGGCACACCTCTTCGGTACGTTGTTCTGTTTGGACCCTTGGTTCTCGTGTGGTTTCTGGCAGCTCGTATCGACACACTAAAGCCTTCTACAGCTGCCACGCTGTTTTTGGTCTACTCGATGGCCGTTGGCATCATGCTGTCTAGCATCTTCGTTGTGTACGAGCTCGGAAGCATTGCCCAAGTATTCTTCATCGCCGCTGGAATGTATGCCGGCGCTGCGGTCTATGGGTACACAACGAAGCGCGACCTCACATCGATGGGTAGCTTTATGGCCATGGGCGTGATCGGCTTGGTCCTTGCCATGATCGTGAACATGTTCCTTGGAAGTGGTCCACTCGATTTTGCGATCAGCATTATTGGCGTTGCAATCTTCACAGGTCTCACGGCATGGGACATGCAACGCATCAAGGAACAAGCAGTGGCGATGTACGCTGGCGATGCGAACGCCGCGAAGCGCACCATCCTGAGCGCCCTCGGACTCTATTTGAACTTCATCAACTTGTTCCTCTTCTTGCTCCGACTCCTTGGCAACCGCCGCTAACCCTAACACCGTCTCGGCCTCCTTCGCTCGCGAAGCACACCGCCTTGTAGAGGCGGGTCGCGCTCCGGAAGCCGTTCAACTCTGTGCACAGGGCATTCAAGCCTATCCGGATTACGGCACAGGCTACCTCGTCATGGCCGCCGCCTATGGATCGGCAGGGTTGGCGCATGATCAAGAAGTGATGATGCAGGAATACCGGAGGCGAGTGAGAAGTGAGAAGCGAGAAGTGAGAAGTCAAGTGACAAGTGACGAGCGAGAAGTGAGAAGTGAAGTGACAAGTGACGAGCGAGAAGTGAGAAGTCAAGTGACAAGTGACGAGCGAGAAGTGACAAGTGACGTGAGAAGTGACGAGCGTGGTTTTTTCAGTCCACTTCAAGTCATCCATTCGATACCATTCGATGAAGAGCGAATGATTCGGAGTACGTCGGTGCGTCTCATTCCGGGCCTTGAGTACACATCACTTCGATTCGAAGGGATGAAGATGCGCGGAGTGCGAGTGATTCAGCATGTAGCAGAGCCACCGTCGTTCCGCGACTTTCATGTTCAACCTCGCCGCCCTTTACTACGAAGTTCGGACGGCTCGTCGGTCGCATCTCGCAAACGTCCACTGTCGCTTGAAGAACTAGCGTTACGCCTCGAGAAGGTTCGTATGCCGCGAAGCGGCGATGTAAGCGAACCCCTTCCTTCCTCTCCTCCTTCCCATACACTTTCTGCTCCTTTGCCTGTGATCACCGAGACACTCGCAAAGATTTATGCGGCGCAAGGCTCCTACGAAATGGCTATGGAGGCCTATCGCATTTTGCAGCAGCGATTTCCTGAGAAGGCTGCGCAGTTCGCAACGACGATTGAAGAGCTTCGCTCCAAACTATAAGTGCTGATCGCCCGATACATCCTGCGTGCCCATATAGGCCCGTTCCTATTTGGAACACTCACCATCATCATGTTGTTCCTACTGCAATACATGATGCGGTTCGTAGACGAGCTTGCGAGCAAGGGGCTTGGCGGATGGGTGATCGCACAATTCATTCTGCTAAACCTGTCGTGGATCGTTGTACTCGCAGTGCCGATTGGCGTGTTGTTCTCGACGCTCATGGCGTTTGGTGCGATGTCTGCCAATAACGAAGTGACCGTCTTCAAGGCCAGTGGGGTTGGGCTTTTTCAGATGATGCGACCTGTCATGCTCTTTGGTGTTGTGCTATGGGCATTTACGTTTTGGTTCACTGATAATGTCTTGCCGGATTCCAATCTGCGATTGAGCACACTTGGGCGCGATATCTCGCGCACCAAGCCAACGTTTGCGATCGACGAGGGAGAGTTCACAACGGCAGTCGATGGGTTTACGATTCTGGCACGCAGAGTAGACTCCAATGGTGTACTGTATGGCGTGACGATCTACGATCACTCACGTCCGGAACGTAGCAACATCGTGAACGCCGACACCGCGAAGCTCGCCTTTACGCCCTCGGCGTCGCACTTGATCATGCAGTTGTTTCACGGAGAGATTCATCAGCAGAGCCGATTAAAGCCGAATGACTACCGACTCATCTCGTTCGATAGGCATCAGATCTCGATGTCGGCAGATAGGTTCTTCTTTCAGCAATCCGATGCAAGTGGATCGTCGCGTAGTGATCGCGAAATGCGCATCAGCGATATGCGCGTGATCGTCGACCGTGCGAACGAGTACAAAGAGCAGGCGAGTCATCGCATCGACTCGCTCGTCCACGACCACGTTTCCTACCTTGCTGCGGCGGCGACGAAGACTACGGCTGCACAAGCGTCAACCTTTGATTCTACGAATGCCGTGTCGAATGCACAGGCTCGCGTGGCATTCATTCGATCGCAGATCGAGTCGGAATCCTATCGTCGATCAGCCGAGCGCGATAACGCACGTCGCTACGAAGTGGAGATCCAGAAGAAGTATGCGATACCATTCGCCTGCATACTGTTTGTGTTCGTTGGATGTCCGCTCGGAATCATCACACGTGGAGGCAACTTCGGCATCAGTGCTGGTGTATCGCTTGTCTTTTACGTCGTGTATTGGGCCACACTTATCGGTGGCGAGAAACTTGCAGACCGAGATCTATTCTCTCCCGTGCTCGCCATGTGGCTTGGCAATATCATCCTTGCCGTGGTGGGCATCTTGGTGTCGATCAAGGTGAACTACGAAACCACACCGATTAGGGCAGTGATGCTGTGGCTGCAAAGGAAGAAGGCGTAAGAGCTCTGTATTTCGGTTCGCAGATGGTTCATCCAATCATTACCGGAACGAGTGTCATTGTATCATTGCCAAAAATGTCGATTACTTTTACAGCCACGGTGTAGCGACCTTGACTCGAATACGTGTGCGATGCTGAAGTAAGGTCAAGCCCTCGGTCCTTGCGCGTACGGAAGCTTTGCCATTCGTTCTCAAAAATGAAGGCGCCTGTTCGTCGCTCTTCAAACTCAATAAACTCGCCGCTATCAGCGTTCACAAGACCTGGAAGTTCACCCTCAACGCCCATCCGCTTTGCAACGTGAATGATCTCTGGCCTACTCTCGTAGTTGAAGTCAACAGCCCAATAGTCCACCCAGTCTGTCCATTGCTTTGTGAGTACAGTGCGGGTGACAATCCCATCTTTGTCTTTGCTGATTTTCACAAGATGTCCGGCATCGCAGATCACTTCGCTCTTGCCGTCTTTGAGTTCTGCCGTGATAGAATCTACAAGGCCCTGTGAGTAATACACAGAGAAGTCTACAAGCTCAATCTTTAGCGAAAGCGTATCTGCCGCATCATAGCGCGGCGTTGCTTCTACGTAAGCCACATCATGAAAGCGCACTTGTCCGCGTTCAACAGCGCGTTTGTCAAACACCTCTGGAGGAATGGTCTTGGGGGCAACATCGATGCCCTTCTGTTTCGCTTCTTCGAGCACTGCTGGGAAGAGTCCCATTTCAAATTCGAAGGCAAGGACGTCTACCCGAGATGCACCGCGTTTTCGGCATTCGGTAATCACTTCTTCAACGAAGAGGCGACCAACAGGAAGATTGATTGGACCTACAACAACGAGTCTATTTCCGTTTTTGCCATGAAAGAACGTCGCATCTGTTAGTGGCTCTGAGCGATACGCCTTGAGAATCAATTCGCGGAATTCGCGTTCTTTTTGTGCGAGAGCCTGTTCCTTCTGCTTGATTGTTAGACGTCCGCCTACGTTGAGATAAGCTTGACGCTCATACCTTCCAAGATTCAACACTTCAAAGGCACGGAATGGTTTGTTCGTGGCTTTCAAATCGCGCTGCACTTGGATGAGCCTCTTGCGTGTTGTATGGATGCCAAACTTGCCGAGGTCTGTTGCAATCCATTTCCGGCCAAGCTTCTCAGCAACGGCCGCCGTCGTACCGCTTCCGCAGAAAAAGTCCGCCACCAAATCGCCTTCGTTGCTGCTGGCTTTGATGATGCGCTCGAGGAGAGCTTCAGGTTTTTGTGTTCGATAGCCTACTGCCTCTTTTGAACCACCAGCGAGATATCCAATGTCGTTCCAATTATCACTCAACGGAACGCCAGCCATTTCGTCAAGAAACATAATGCGGCATCGCTTGATTGGATTACCGTTCGTACCGAGTTTAACACGCCCGTGGCTTTGGGGAACTTCGGTTTGAGGCGCATTCCAAAGTGCCTCCATGTTTTCCTGCGTCGAGCGCCACCTCGCGACTGTTCCGTGAAAATCCCAAGACTTCATCTTGCCGCTAGGGTCGAGCATGTTCTCGGATTTGTAGTAACGGCCAGATGGAAGTTTTCGCCATTCGGCGGCAATGTACTCAGCGGAGTACGGCATGAATTGAACATTGAGGTGCGCATTATCAGAGCGAGCGAAATACATGATACTGTCTTTTACTTTTCCATACTGGTCGCTCGCATCATTGTGCGAAGCAGCACGCACCCAAGTAATCTCATTTCGATAGTTGGATTTGCCAAAAATCTCTTCCATTACATGCCGCACGCTGCTGTTCAGACGCCAATCACAATGCACATAGATGCTCCCCTCGCTGTGCATCAAGTCGCGCATAAGGATGAGACGTTCGTAAATCATGGCGATGAAGGAATCCGCGCCGCGGCCCCAGGTGTCGCGGTAGGCAATTTGTTCGAGGAGGTTTGGTTCTTTGTGGAAGGTCTCGCCGCCGATCTCGATGTCCATGCTGAAGTCTGCGCCGACGTCGAAGGGTGGGTCTATGTAGATGAGCTTGAGGCCGCCGGCATCTTCAATTTGTCTGCGGAGTGCGCCCGACTTCAAAGAGGAGAGGATGAGCTTATTGTCGCCCCAAATCAACTTATTCGTCCACCCTTGCACTTGCCGCCCTCCCATATCGAAGCCGAGTCCATCCTGAACCGTGTTCTCCTTGCGGGGCTCGTCTATGTGCTCTAAGGTCTGAAACGGCAGGATGGCCGTGCACACATCACGTGTTTTGCCGTTCCACACGAGTTCAACTTCTCGTTTGTCTGCAAACAAGAGGAACCGATACTTCTCCGGGAGCGGTTTACCACGCTCAATGAGCGTGATCAGGTCTCGCTTTTCGGCATCTGTGAGGTCGTAGTGTTCAGGTTGGGGACGTGCCATGTGTTCCTCTGGTCGAATCAATCGTAATCAATCGTAATCAATCGTAATCAATCGTAATCAATCATCGACAAGCATCCATACAGCAGCTTTTGTCGATCCGACCACCTTGATCTTCCCTTCTCGCTGAAGTTTCTGAAGCAAGTTGTGAATCTTCATTTGATTTTGTGCGGGCGTAAGCAAGTCGGACAATTTACCTTCAAGGAGTCGATTGATTTTGTGCCGCTTTGCAGAGCCAAATTTCTTGAGGTACTCAATGATCATGTCGCAGTAGTAGGCGTCATCGAATGCCTTGTGGTGTAGGTATTCAGTCTGGGTGTCAGTTGTTAACGCTACTTCCGCCGCAACATGCAATTTGGGCTTCCGACCTTCGATGAGCCCCTTTTTACGCAGTGACTGCACTGCAGCAGCATCAGGCAGAAATCCCTTTTGTATCGAATCGAGTGCTAACACTTCCGGCCATGGAAGAGTAGAATGCGTCAAGAGCATTCTACTGTAGTTCTCATCGATTAGTCGGCCCTGTAGTCGAAGGACCACGTGCTTTGGATCTGAAAGCTCATAGTCCGGCAATGGGAAATATCTTCGTGCTTGACCTTTCCACATTATATCTCGTATGCCGAATCCCATTGTATCTATCATTCTCAGATGCACCATGGCTTCTGTAAGGAGTCTGTTTCGATACTTCGTAGGCGTACGATTATCACGGATATAGTCGTTCGGCGTTCCGTCGAAGAAGCCTCCAGCATTCTGGAAAACCAGCTCTGTTTGATGCTCGATTACGAGAATTCGCTCTTGCAGTGCATAGTCTTGATGTGCAACACAGTTGTGAAGAGCTTCGAGGACGATTCTCTGATCGTACTTCGATAGCTCGATGGGAATCATCTGTCCTGGTGGTAGCAGCGTCAACCGAATGTGCCTAATTCGTTGATAGAGTGCCGTTGTTGCAAGTAAGAACGGTGGCCCAAAGTGTTCATACGCAAGTTCTGGTCCCTCTAACTTCCATGTAATCTGTGCTACGTATGGTGAGTAGTGCCTCGTAGACTCTGGATTTCCAAGCAATAGGAGGCACGCCCGAGTGATATGTCCATCAACCATAAGCCGCGCCTTATTGAGGAATACCTCATCTGTCCATGAGCTGATCGTCGCTATCGGAATTCGATCGCTGTACTTCCCTGCGTACACCTCGCGAGCTCTCGCGAGGGCTGCAGGATGAAGGTCTGACATTGTGGCGTTCGGACAGATTGTTGCCGACCAATCTTCGACGACGGATTGACTACGAATCTCGTCCAGTTTCACAACCGACAGCCCAGCGAGACTCTCCCCATTTCGCGCATAGTAGTGTGTCTTCCAACTAATAGGAATGCCACGTGGCGCGGGTGGTATCTCAAAAAGTACAACTCGCCCTCGTTCCGTTTGGAGTTCGTACACCTCTATGAACGAAGTAGAGGGCTCAGTAGACATTGCGATCTGTTGCTTGATGCTCTGTAACCGCTGAGCATCTTCACGATACGACGTGCCCGCAACTGAGCGCGAAACATCACGAACGCCAAACACCAACCATGCAGACATTCTGCCCCTAAGATTAGCCTCATTGCTCAATGCTGAAAAGTATTTGCCGATATCGTCTGTAGAAAAGTTGTCGTTTGCCTCTTTGAATTCGACGCACTCGTTCTCCCACTCTCTGAGCAATTGATCGAAGACTTGTTGCATCTCATCTTGAGACCTCACTGCTGATACTCCCGAAAACTCATAACAAGGTCTTGCAATGTCTTGGGAGCATGCATTTCAAAGCCTTTCTGATCTACATATAGGAAAGAATACGTTCTCCCTGCTTCATCAGAAACCGTGGCATCCTCGCACCATTGGCGAAGTCGGCGCATCTTGTTAGGAAGGTCAAGTTCTTCCCTGCCTTTTGTCTCGATGATCCAGGTTACTCCGTTCGAGTCACGAACAATGAAGTCTGGGATATAGTTGGACAAACTTCCATCGGTTTTCACAAAGTCTAGTCGGAATCCGATTGCGAGGTAGTTCTTTGTGAATGCCTCTACATCCGCGGCGGCTTCCAGAAAGGCCGCAAACCGAAGTTCGAAGCCCCCAGCGTTTGCTTCGCCAACTATCTTGGTATAGAGACATTTTTCAGCAAGAATGAACTTTCGATTTTCAGTGCGGAACGGGCGCATGTCACGCAATGTGATATACCCGTTACATTCTACAGAACCATTCTCTCGAACGGAGTGCGCATTGATACCAGAGACGAAAGCGTCATACAGTACTTTGCCAACATGTGGTTCTGAAAGGTTTCGAAGGACGACAGGATCTTCAAGATCAACGGGTGATGTGGTGAAGAGGCTATAGCGAAGGAATTCTCGCACCTTAGGATAGAGCACATCGTATCCACCAACGAGCTTCAGATCTGCAAGCAACTGTCGAGCGAAAAAGCCTACAACAGATCGAAAGTCTGCAGGTCCGGAACCATCAAGAATAATTGTGTGATGCACCTTTGCATCAAGCATGGTCTTGAATACGATCTCACGCGATTCATCAGCAGAGAAGTGCTTTAGTTCGAGTTTTGGATTATCTAGTGCCGACGGGTTGAGTGCCTCCAAATCCTTGAACTCCCTATGAAATCGCCGGGACATTCGCGGTAGTTGTATATCCAGCTTCGCAAGGTCCTTCATGGAATTCTCAGTGTCTACCTCAACGATCAATGAATCTGTTCGTTCCGTGCCGGCACCCATAGGTACATGCTCAAAGCTCACGCCCTCAAGCTGAATAGATTCAACGAATTCCATGAAGGCAGACGTGCCCATAACAGAGACTGTCTCTCGTTGCTCACTCCCGAAGTACATACGTCGAAGTCCTCTACCTAGAGTTTGTTCAGGGAGGATGTTTGCAGCAGATGAATAGGCCCGGAGGCCAACGATCGTGGTCACATTCCGAACATCCCATCCTTCTTTGAGCATCAGAACAGATACGATGGCCTTATATGGTGAATCCCAAGAATCAATTCTGTTAGATTGTTTACGGAGGTGTTCAAGCTCTTCCTTGTTCTTGCTTGATGCTGCCTCTGAAATCTCTCCGTTGCTTTTTGTATGAATCACGAGGACTGATCCTTGGAGTTCCGGGCAGATTTTCTCAAGATGGATGCCAACATCATCGCAGTTGCGTGTGTCATCGACCATCACAAAGAGAACCGCTTTCTTTCCAAGTGTCTTCTGCTCTTCAAAACTCTTACGCCATTCTTCAACACCAAGTGCCAAGTAGTCTGCGTACTTCTCGTTGAAGAGAGAGCTCTTATGCTCCCGAAGCTTAGCCCTACTTGCCATATCTGGGAGTACGGGATGCTTCACCACATGTTGATGTATGGCTTCTACGAGCGGATAGTCAGAAACAGTTTGAACAAAGATCGAACCGTCATCGTGTCGAGGCGTGGCGGTCACATCAATCTGTATCGAGAGCTTCCGATCCTTCTGCAGTAAACGATGGTGAATGTCTGCAATCGACTTAAACCACGCCATCCGCTTATCATGGATATGATGGGCTTCGTCATTAAACACCGCCAATTCCTCTATCTCTCGAACGATTTCGCCAAGATCTGTCTTGCTGTCTGTTGTGCGGCCAGAGGGAGTAGCACCGAAGGCTTCAGAAAGAAAATAGTCGCGTAAGTCATCATCCTCTAGCGAAGGATCTGCAACATCGCCTATGAATACTCGATGGATATTCGTGAGGAAAATATTGCCCGTTGGACGAAGTAGCCGTACATCATCTTGGATATGAAGCGTTAGCTGAAAGTCGTCTCCCCAGTTGCGACCGTCTGTGCCGTTGGCGGGTAAGATTGGGTCTGTGAAGAAGATCCGGAGACCATCAAAGTCAGATCGCAACCGATCGAGAACAATGATGTTTGGTGCAATAACAAGAAAATTGCGCGACAGTTGTGAATCACTTTCGTAGAGCTTGTGATAGTAACTCCATGCAACCAAGAGCGCCAGTACTTTCGTCTTCCCCGCGCCAGTTGCCATTTTCAAAACATATCTTGGCCAATCCTCATGAAACATACCAGCAGAAACTGCGCCGGAAGAATCGAAGCGGAGGAGATCAAACTTGTCGCGTGCGCCACGCACATCATGCAGCCAGATAACGGTCTCAACTGCCTCTCGTTGGGCGAAATAGTATTGGAACGACTCCAAAGATCCGTCTGCACGCTCTATCATGTGCGACTCTTCAAACCACCATTGCAGCAATGTTATAGAAGTCTGGGAAGCCCCTTTGTATCCGCTTTTACGCCAAGCTTCTACTTCAATGCGAATCTTTGCTACGAGCGGAGGAAGTAGCTTCCCGTAGGCGGAGTCGCGAATGGCCTCGTCGGCAGGAAACCATCGCTGCTCTGGAAGCAGTGGTGCATACGGAGAAGCTGGGAACAGTGGATGGAGAGACATGGTTTGCCATTCAGTATTCTACGTTTGACCAAGTGAATTCTGCAGTTGTATTCATCACCACACCAATCCATCCAACGCACTCTTCGCTCTAGCAAATGCTTGGTCTACGGTGGCGCCTGTGGCAGTAAGGTGACCCATCTTGCGACCGATTCGGGCGTCTTTCTTTCCATACAAATGCAGCGACACGCCTTCAATCTTGAGGGCATCCACAACACTATCCGGAATGCCGCTGCCACTGCGTTCACCAAGGATGTTGATCATGCATGCAGCGGGTACGCGCATGTGCGGTGAGCCGAGAGGTGCATTGACGACTGCGCGGACGCAGTTCTCGTACTGCGATGTGTGACACGCCTCGATGGTATAGTGACCGGAGTTGTGTGGACGTGGTGCAATTTCGTTAAAGAGGATCTGGTCGTCGTTCGTGAGGAACATCTCAATACCAAACACTCCCACACCTTCAATCGTCTCTACACATTGCAACGCAATGTTCTGCGCACGTTGTTGAAGTTCTTCTTCGATGGGGGCAGGTGCCAGGACCGACACGCAGATATGTCCTTGCTGTATGGTTTGCACGCACGGATAGACCGCCGTCTCTCCTCTACGATTGCGAGCAACCATCACAGCGAGCTCTTTCGTGAAGGTCACGAACGACTCTGCAAGTAGCGGACGTGGCTCTTCACCTTCCATGAACCGACGCCACACCATGTCGATCTCCGTGTCCCGCTTGATCGTCACGTTGCCATATCCATCGTAGCCATACTTGCGCGTCTTGGCAACAAACGGATATCCATGCTGCGCACCGAAGTCGAACAGGTCTTGCTTCGTGGTGATCTCTGCAAACTGCGCCATTGGAATTCCAACAGCCGCAAACGTTTGCTTCTGTGTGAACTTGTCTTGCACGAGACGCATGGTTGCAGGCGACGGCCATACGAGGCGCTTCTCTGCAATCACATCTAGAATGTGCGGATCGATGAATTCGTTTTCAAGCGTGATGATATCGGAAGCGTCGATGAATTGTCCGAGCTGCCCCGCATCCTTCCAGCCTTCCGAGAACTCCAGCTTCGTCATCACACCAGCTGGTGAATTCTCTCCGTGTTCAATAACCGCAACGCGCATTCCCAGTTGCAACGCAGCTTGCGCCGTCATCTTCGCAAGTTGGCCTCCACCAAGGAGTCCAAGCACGAACGATTCTGCGGGTCGATAGATGGACGGCAGCATTATACTTCCTCGAGAACCACCACTGCAACGGCAACGGTGCTGGTATGACTTAATGTAACGTGGATCTTGAAACCATCCCACCGTTCCTTCATAGCATTGAAGAGTTCGATGACTGGCTTTCCACTTGGCTCGTTGCGAATACCAACATCCTTGAAGGCAAAGCCTTCGCGCATGCCCGTGCCGATGGCCTTGGAGAAGGCTTCCTTGGCAGCAAAGCGCGCAGCGTAATGGAGATGACGGGTTTCGCCAAATCGTTCACAGTACTCGATTTCGAGCGGTGTGAAGACGCGCTTTCCAAAACGATCGCCATACTCATCGAATGAGTGACGGATCCTACCTACATCTGTAACGTCTACGCCAGTGCCTATGATCATTGCGATGCCATTTGTTCTTCAAACAACAGATACGCGCGAATGAGTTCGTCGAGATCTCCATTCATCACAGCATGTATATCGGTGATCTTCGTTTCGGTACGGTGATCGTTCACCATCGTGTACGGCTGGAACACGTAGGAGCGGATCTGCGAGCCCCACTCGATGCGCTTCTTCGTTCCTTCGATAACGGCCTTAGCCGCTTCCTCTTCTTCGAGTCGTTTTTGGTAGAGACGACTCTTCAACATCTTCATCGCATGCTCGCGGTTGAGTAGTTGTGAGCGCTCTTGCTGACATGCCACAACAATGCCCGACGGGACGTGACGTAGTCGCACAGCCGTTTCCACCTTGTTCACGTTCTGTCCACCCTTACCACCCGAACGGAACGTATCCATTTCTACGTCGGCAGGATTCACGACAATCTCGATTGCATCATCCACTTCTGGATACACGAACACGGATGCAAAGGAGGTATGGCGGCGAGCATTGGAATCGTATGGACTAATGCGCACAAGTCTGTGCACACCATTCTCCGCCTTCAAGTAGCCATACGCATACTTGCCCTTGATCTCGAGCGTGCAGCTCTTGATGCCGGCAACTTCGCCTTCTTGTTCATCGGCGAGGTAAATCTCGTAGTGGTGTTGTTCGGCCCATCGTGTGTACATACGCATGAGCATTTGCGCCCAGTCTTGCGCTTCGGTACCACCGGCGCCAGCGTTGATCGTGAGGATGCAATTCCGTTGATCGTCCGGACCCGACAAGATCTTGCGGAGTTCAAGTTCGTCTACAGCCTTTTGACTCTTTCCGAGTTCACCGATCACGTCTGCTTCCATGGAGGGATCGTCTGCCTCTTCGGCAAGCTCGATTAAGGCAATCACATCGTCAACAGCTTGCCCTGCCGCCATCCATGTTTCCACCCAATCCTTGAGGGTGGCAGTATCCTGCATCATCTTCTGAGCTTTTTGTTGGTCGTCCCAAAAATCGGGCGCCTGACTCAGCATCTCTCGTTCGGCTATTTCGTCGCGCTTACGATCGATGTCAAAGGAACCTCCGCAATTGCTCAACGCGTTCGCGGAGCTCGTTCACTTGGGTCTTCTGGGGTTCAAACATGATCTATACCGTATGGTCTGTGGTGGAGTCGGATGTACACCACAAAACTACGGATTTGGCACTACAGAAGCGGAGAACTGATGCCAATGGACCAACCGAACTTGCCTATCTGATTGGCGTACGGGCCTACCGGCCAGAGGACGTCTACTCGAAAGTAGAGCAAGTCGCTGATGAAACTCGGAATGCGCGCCAGCGCCACCCCTGCCTCTGTATACCACTGCTGGGAATACGCAGCCGCATTGAAAATCCCAATCAGGTCGGGTCCGCGTTTGTTGAACGTTGGCAATCCCACAATCCGCCACCACATATCACTAAAGTTGTGTTCCGTGTGTATTGCAACGTATTGCGACCCAATCAGTGCATTGATAGGGACGGTGGCAAGGTCTGTGGCCACACCAAAAACAGGAAAGCGTTTCATTGCATAAAAGCGATACTGCGACGGTGTGTTGACGGACGACCAACCTGCATGGACGTCGATGCCGAGCGTCATGGGACGGTATCCCGTTGTGAAGGTGGGAATCGTGCTCCCGACTGTCGCCTCTACCGTTGAGAATGTTTGTTGAGACGTATGCTCCAATCCATACTGACTCGTTATGCTTCCACGTACTGGCCAACCGCCGCCCATAATGTTGTCTATCAGCGTTGCCTCGCCTACTGCTATCGTTGCGGAGAGCATAGAGTAGTTGCCGAGATCGGCCGTCAGGACAGAACGGCTCGGAGGGTACAGCACGCTCGATGGTACCACTCGCGCCTGCGTGTAAAGCACGGATCCCGTCAACCGGCCACTCGTGTACTGCATACCAGCATCGAAGCCGTCCTGTCGGAAGAAGTCATAGTAACTCGCAAACAACAGGTTGGTAAGATTAAGTGTTTCGAATCGCCGTGTAATAGATCGTGATTCCTGGAGGGAGCTATACTGTGAGAAGACGGCGGCAGAGAATTGGAGTTTGACATTATCCGTGTCGACGGGATTCCACGTTAGTGATGCCTTGCCGCCCTTCGTCCCTTGCTGACCAAATGCCGCCATCCCTTTTACCAAAAACCTATCGAACGAGAGACCAACCTCTCCACCGAACATCGCACCAGTAAGCGGTGTTCTGTTCACGTACGGGTTAATCGAGAATCCGAGCCCGCCGAACGATCCCTTGCTGACGGCAAATGACGTGTCGGCAGGTTGCTTTGCT
>JBBRES010000049.1:0-13757 GCA_038202665.1 Kapaibacterium sp. (SeqCode)
CCATTT
Organism: Kapaibacterium sp. (SeqCode); assembly: GCA_038202665.1. GTDB lineage: Bacteria > Bacteroidota > Ignavibacteria > Kapaibacteriales > Kapaibacteriaceae > Kapaibacterium. The sequence goes on from JBBRES010000049.1 coordinate 7, forward strand.
GTCCGCGCCGGCTACGCGCTTAGTGCGCTTGCGAAGCCTCTTCTCGTACTCTTCACGTCGTGGTGGTGGGTTCTTGCCACACGCTCTCTTGAACGGATGGGGAAGGGCGTCCGCACGGGCGCGCGTGACGCGATGCTTGCCGATCAGTCCACCCCGGAAACCCGAGGTCGCATCTTCGGCTTCCACCGTGCGATGGACACCGCAGGCGCGGTGATAGGCCCGGCCCTTGCCCTTTTCTTCCTTGCCTCCTTCCCAGCCCACTACCGAGAATTATTCCTTTTTACGCTTATCCCCGGTGCTATTGCCGTTGTCTTATTATTTGGCATGCGCGAGGCAAAGGGAAGTGTACCACGGCGGCAGGGAGGAAGGGCGTCTGTGTGGTCGTGGAAGGCGCTGCCAGTGCCGATGCGGGCGTTTACCGGTCGAATGGCCGTATTCTTTTTCTTCAATAGTGCCGACACGTTTCTTCTGCTCAACATGAAGCGAATTGGTGGCACAGACACGGAAGTAATCAGCGCGTATATCCTCTACAATGTGGTCTATGCCGTTGCTTCCTTCCCATTGGGAAGTTTGGCAGATAGGGTAGGGCTACGGCGCGTGGTCGTTGGTGGGTTGTTGGTGTTCGGTGTTGTCTACGCCGGATTCTCGGCCGTCACGTCGGTGTGGTGGTGCTTTGGGCTCTTTGGGCTGTATGGCATCTATGCAGCGGGCACGGAAGGAGTGGCGAAGGCCTACGTGAGCACCTTATGTGCGCCTGAAGAGCGTGGTGCCACGCTTGGAACCTATGCGGCAGTGCAAAGCGTTGGCCTCGTGGTGGCGAGTCTCCTGACTGGCGTGTTGTGGACCGTTGTGGGCGCCCCCGCGGCTCTTGCACTCAGTGGCATGATGGCCGTTGTGGCCGCAATACTCCTCGTATTGTAACTGTCACCTTCGCATGCCCTATAAACATGCAACCGTCTGCCTGTGTAGATTGTATTGGTACCATTCCCTCGTTCCCTTATGAAAACCGCTCTCATCATCGCGTCCTTCGTCTGCCTTGCGTTTTCGCAGGTGCATGCGCAGCGCGTTGGCATAGACCGACTCACCTACTGGGGGGGCACGGGGAGGGACTACATTACCTGTGTAACGCAGGCACCGAACGGCGATATCGTGATGTGTGGGTGGACGGATTCGGAAGATCTAAAGACAACACCGAATGCATACCAGCAGACAAAGAATCGAGGTGTAGACCTGTTCATTACCCGGATCACCGCGCGTGGTGAACTTATTGCGTCAACCTACTTTGGTGGATACGGCAACGACTATCCAACGAGCATTGCCATCGAACCCGACGACAACGTTCTGATTTCGCTTCGCACGAGTTCGCGAACGCTACCAATTACATCGTCATTTGGCAGCGGACACCCAGACGACGATCGCGTCGTTCTGATACGCCTCTCTTCGGATCTCTCCAGCCTCAAGAATGCAATGCACTTTTTGTTCTCGAGGGGTTTCTACAACGTAAAAGTACAGGTTGTGTATCGAGGGTCTGTTGCTATCACCGGAGCAACAAGCGAGACGTCGCTGCCCGTCACCGAGGACGCATATCAACGTAAACATAACGGCGGACTCGATGGATTTGCGCTCATCATGACCAATAACCTTGATGAGGTTGAATATTGTACGTATGATGGTGGACCAAAGAACGATGCGATTATGGCCTGCATTGATCGGGGAGACGATGGACTCACGTTTGTTGGAGTGAATTCGAGCAAGGATGTATATGGCGACATTCGACTACTGAAGTTGAACAAAGCGTTCAAGCCAGTGATCGACACCGTCTATCAGCAGCCCGGTGGAGACGTGATCAACGAGGCAGTCATGCGAAGGACGTCAGACAGTACGCTGTTTGTTGTGGGGTACAAAGGTCCGCCTCCGCTTCGTGGTTTTATCTCAGCAATTGAGCGCAATGGAAATCTTCGGCAGACTCTTGATATCGACACGGCAGACCTTGGACTTACTCCGTCGTATCCGTACTTCAATCTGGCACGATCGATTACGCTTGACCCCACAGGTCGGGTAGTCGTGAGTGGATCGAGTAATGGCGCCGCACGTTGCATTGTGTATGACAAAGGACTCAACGCTGTTACAGAGCGATACGAACTCAATGGAGCGCGAAGCGACGTTGCCTATCGAAGCTGGATAACGCTTACGGGTACGCTTATCATGGTGGGGTCTACCGAATCCGGAGACCTGCCCACGACGAAGTCTGCCATCCGTCCACGCAGTACCGACACCTTAAACGTTGCAGAGGGCTTCGCTGCAACGTTGCGTCTTTTGCCGTCGCTCTTCTTTGCTCCAGGGCGCATAGACCTCGGCACCGTGCCCATTGGAACCACGAAGACAGACAGCACATATGCTCGAGTAGTCAACAGCCAGTACCCAATATTTGTCGAAAACATTACACCCAAGCCAACGATTGATGGATTTGAAGTGAATCCGCCAAAGTCGTTTTTGGTGCAACTCAGCAGAGATGAAGTACCCATCGTGGTGAAGTGGACTCCGTCTGCACCAGGTCCGATGCACACAACATTAGAAGTGAAAACGAGAGATGCAAAGTTCTACCTTGATGTGTTTGGCAACGGCAAAGACACAACAACGCCACCACCACGTGTAACAGTGTCGAGCATCAACTATGGCATCGTTCGTCTTGGCAAGATTAGGGACCGAGTCGTACGCCTCACGAACGAATCGAATGTCGTTGTGAAGATCAGTGAGATCGAGCTAGATGCATCTGGTCCGTTCACACCAACGTATCCGGCTCTTCCTATTGAGCTCGGACCAGGTGGCGTGCTCAACGTCCCGGTCCGGTTTGCTCCTGCCGATACTGGATGGTATCAAACGAGCATACAAATTGTTGGTGACAGAAACGTGTCGGGCTTGGCGAGTCTTGTTGGAGTGTGTGGCAAAGACACGGCCGTCCAGATTCGTCCATCCATGAATGTGGTCATTGGAGCAGATCGAGCGTCTGCAGCAATCGGTGAATCCTTCACGTATCCGCTTCGCATTCTGCAAGGGTTGGATTCGCTTCGTGCCATTGACGTAGAAGCAGTGTCGTTCCGATACACCTACCGCCGCACGATCCTAACGGTTCAAACATCCATCGACTCGTCGGAAGGCACGCCAACAGACCGATCTGTCTGGTTGACAATACCATGGAATGGCACGTCGGATACCATGGCGCTAGTTCAATTGACGGCAAGTATTGGAGACGTAGACAGTAGCGATGTTAGCATCGACGAAATCTCATTCTCTACCAGTCTTGGTGACATGTTGCTCGACACGGCCGTTTTTTCGGTGATCGACGTTGTGGATTCATGGCAGGGACCAGACCCTCGCGTGGCACGTAGGGATTCTCGGCAACCGGCGATTACGGCCAATCCAAACCCAGTTACGGCATCCTCTGTTTTCCGACTATACTCGGTTTATCCGGGGGCTACGCTTTCTGTGTACGACGAGGTTGGTAATTTGGTGGACACATGGACCTCCACCTCCACTTCGATACAACCCGAAGTACACATGACGCTACCCTCCAGACTTTCTCCTGGTGTGTATCTGTGCGTTCTTCGGTCGAACGGAGGAGCCGCTACGTTCAGATTTGTTGTCTTGTAGCTCTCCTTTGGTGCGGCGTGCTGCCTGCAGTTCAAGCGCAAGGTTCTCTTCAACCTTTCTATCCGTATCAACCTGTTGGATTTGTGAGTCTTGGCGCTTCGCTGCATTCGCCTGATTTCACTTCCATGGCGGGCATACCAGGGGCAAATGCGGCATATCGGTCTCAGATTGGACCCACGGTGGCCATAGGCGGTGGGATATCAAAGCGCCTTTCCAAACTTTTTAGTGCCGATGTTACTGTACAGGGTTCCCTCTTATCTGGAAGCGTCATCTCCGATGAGTTTACGGTTCTCAGCATCAATGATTCGCCGGTCCCTGCCACCATTCGCCATACCATTGACCTTTCGTTGTATGCAGTGGGCATCGAGCCCTCCATACGGCTGTTTCTAGACCAATTCCGCCTGCGCATAGGCATCCCCATTCAATTTTTGCTCCGTAACACGTATATAGCCAAGCAAGAGGTGGTGAACCCTCCAGGAGTGTTTCTGGGCGGACAGGCCATTCGAGTAGAGGGAGAGGGCGAGCTGCCGGGTGCGCAAACCGTGGTCCCGGCTGTTTCTGTAGGGGTTGGAACGGCGGGGAAGGTGGTAGGGAGCATTCGCATAGCACCCGAGGTAACGTTGCGTGTACCGATTTCGAGTATTTCGGCTGTGGCCGACTGGAAGATCTGGTCGTTGAGTGCCGGTGTTCGTATAGCCCCGTCGTTCGACAAGATCAAACCGATACGTCGGGATACACTCTGGATTCGTGACACGATGGTGCTGGAGGTTGCGACGTCTTCTCCACGTTCAACATCTACGCGGATGTTTGCGGTAGACTCCGTGGATGAGGATGGCGAAGATGTGACCATGCGACACGTGGCGGCAAGGGAAAGAACAACGATCAGTGTGCCACACGAGCCATTGTTTATCCGTGCGGAAGCACGAGCCATGTTCGTCGATCAGCAAGGCATTGAACGAGACCGGATCACGATTCGTACCGTGAGATACGACAATGAGTTTCTCATGCCACTCATGTCGACAGTGTATTTCTCACCTCGCTCCAGCGATCTTGCATCCTACGATACACGAAACGTTCTACTTCCCAAAGCGTGGGAGGAAACACCGCTTGCCCGAAGAATCGCCACCATGCAGTACCGGCTCTTAGACGATTGGGCGCTCGAGATTGCACGGTCTACATCCGTTTCGATTCGAGGTCGCGCAAGTGCGTCGGAGCCTGCGTCGCTTGCAGATGCGCGGACACAAGTGGTTGTCAACTATCTCGTCGAACATGGTGCCGAACGCTCACGCATTCGTGTGCTCGACTCCGAGATCCTAGATGATTCATCATCGAATGCTCGAACCGTCTCGGTCGACCCTGGCAAGGTTCTCACTGCGATGCAACGCGAGCAATGGACGGCGGTGCAACCAGAAGCATGTGCTATTCGGATTCACCTACGTGCGGAAGGCGACGCACCAGTTCGTTCGTGGGAAGTACGATTTAGCACGAGCTCCGGTTTGATTGGCTCTATTGACGGGCAAGGAGAAATGCCAGAGAGTGTTCTGTTTACCGTCCCCGATTCCGTTACGATTGCAATGGGAACTGGAAGCGAGATTTCCTATCGTGTGCTTGTGCGCGGAGACGAAAACACGTTGTTTACATCCGAGCCTGCGCGCATTAGCATGCAGCAGGCATCAAGCGATAAGAGTGCAAGAACGAAGAGGTATATGGCAGTGCCGACCACAGAAGTACGGTCCGCTCACGATGCAGCATTTTATACGTTGAAATGGGGGAAGACCCAAATACAGGAGCTTACAAACGAAGACTTAGAAATGCTCCACGGTCTTGGTGTAACGTGGGCACGTATCCTACGTGGAATGGTCCTCGTAAGAGCCGATCAATGAGCGAGCGCGTCGCGCTCTTGACGCCACTGCTGACGAAGTGATTCGTCTTTGTCGGAAAGCAGGCGAATTGCCGTGTCAAGTAATGTTCGTGCTTCAAGCATTCGGCCGCGCTTACTTTCACAACGTGAACGTTCCGCGAGAGACCGAGCTTCCAGCACCGTAGCATGTGAGGACTGCGCCAATGTGCGCGCAGTGGTCAGAGAAGCGATGGCCGCTTCTACGTCACCATGGAGCCGTTGGCGGATGCCGATCTGATATGCTAGGCGGGCCTTGTCGAGTGGTTCTTGTGTCGTGTACAAAATCGATGAAAGACTGTCGATCTCGCGAAGTGTGGCAGACTCGATCGTTGGAGTCGCATCGGCCTGACCAATCATCAAATGGTCATTGTTTGTTGGTGTCTCGGATTCGGGACGCTGCGTTGGAGCAGAGGCTGGTGTGGTCGCCGATTGAGGTGTTGCCTTTGGAGTTGGCATGGAGACTGGCGATGTGCCTTGTTGTGATACACTCTCCATTGCACGTGGCGCAACAACAAGTGCAGACGTAGACTCTACCGGACGATCGTTTCGAAGCGACATCCACGCGGTTGTTCCTATGAGTGCCAGTCCAGCAGCGCCTCCAACGATCCACCATGCTCCTCTACGAGCGATTGGTTCCGCTGTATGTGCGGTGATCATCGTGACCATGGAACGCTCGGTCTCTTCAAAGAAAGCATTGAGCTTCTTTGTAGACATGAGTTCATCGATAAGGTCTGGCTTTTTCATGAGATATCATCCGGTTCTAGATTCATCAATCGCTGCAACATCTGTTTTGCACGCGTCACTCTCACCTTTGCAAGTGAGAGAGAAATGCCAAGGGTCTGTGCGATCTCTTCGAACGCTAATCCTTGAAAGTACCGCAATTCAACAGCTTCTTTGTAGTCAGGTCCGAGACGGTTGATCGCCTTTCTCAGAGCTTCCAGCAAATACACATCAACTTCCGTGGCATCGTGCTCGTCAACCAATTCTTCCATGTCAAACGGTTCTGTCCCCGTAGGAAGACTTGTAACCCGCCGATCCGTCCAAACTCGCATCGCTGTTCGCTTGGCAATCGTAAACAACCATGCAGAGAACGTGCCAGGCGAATAACTCATCCGTTGTTCGTAGACAGCCGCAAATGTCGTTTGGAAGGCGTCCTTTGCGCTCTCTTCATCTTTCACAATCTGAAGGCAGTAAGCAAAGATCCTCCGCTTATAGCGGCCATACAAAACACGGAAAGCTTGTGCGTCATCGTGGCTTTGTATCCTGGCGAACAACTCGTTGTCCGTCTCTGCCGTCAGATCCTTCATTGCGGGGTACATTCAGTATTCATTGAGAAAAGATACAACTGTAACCTTTGAGTGGTACGGTTCTATATCCTCCACGTGGCCTTTTCCTCCGAATCGGCGCCTATCGGTAGCGTGTGTGTGTTACATCTGCCGGTAGTACTTGGTGTTAGGCGACCGGAACGCGCCTGACAGCGAGAAACCCTCAACGATCGAGCCCTGATGCACTTGTGTGTCAGGGCTCTTTCTTTTCTACGGGCTCTACTCATACCATAGGGAGAGGCTGGGTCGTAAGGAGGCGCGCCATGCGCACACCACTCAACTTCCAGGCCAAGAGACCGCGCCGTAGTAAGTCAAACGACGAAGCCCCCAGTGATACACGCCCTCGTCACACGCGCCCTTGTGTCGCACAGCGTTCCCTTCCTATGTTGCGCCATGAACCCAACCCGACGTACTCTGATCTCCTCTATCGCGGCAACCGCTGGAGCCGCGGCACTGGTCCCCTCACACACTATTGCAGCTCTTATGCATTCCGCTCAAACCCCTTCTGCCGTGCCGCCCTCCATCATCATCTCTACATGGGATCACGGAATGCCGGCGAATGTTGCGGCTGCGGCAGTGCTCGCAAGCGGCGGATCGGCACTGGATGCGGCAGAGCAGGGTGTGATGGTGGTAGAGGCAGATCCAACGAATCTTAGTGTTGGATTGGGTGGGTTGCCGGACCGAGATGGGATTGTAACGCTTGATGCCTGCATTATGGATGGCAAGGGGAGAGCAGGGTCTGTTTGTTTCGTGCAGGGCATCGAGCACCCTGTGTCAGTAGCGCGCATGGTACTGGAGCGCACGCCGCACGTCCTACTAGCCGGCGCTGGTGCTGAGCGCTTTGCGCGCGAACAAGGCGTTGAACAACGGGCAAATGTTCTCACGACTCAAGCTAGGGCGGCATGGGAGGAGTGGAAGAAGACGAGTCACTATGCGCCCGTGGTCAACATCGAAAATCACGATACGATTGGTCTTCTGGTTCTTACAGCAGATGGGACGATGGCAGGGTCGTGTACCACGAGTGGACTTGCCTACAAGGTGCACGGGCGGGTGGGCGACTCGCCAATCATAGGAGCTGGGCTGTACGTGGACGATGAAGTGGGCTGCGCAACATGCACCGGACTTGGTGAGACCGTTCTTCGTACACTGGCGTCATTCCTAGCCGTTGAACGCATGCGCATGGGTGATACGCCGCAGCAAGCCTGCGAGGCAGCTATTGCACGAATCATGCATAAGCACCCGGCGCTTGTTTCGTATCAAGTGGGAATTCTGGCGCTTGACAAAACCGGACGTCACGGCGCACACGCCGTCACAAAGGGCTTCACCTACGTTCTGTCAACCAACGGTGAACATGTACTTCACAACGCATCATCAGCGATGCGTTAATGTTGCGTTGTTGCTTGTCGCTGTTGAGCCAAGCGATCAAGCCGCATGGAGTTAGTACGGAATCTTTTGAAGAAGGCGCCCAAGAAGTACGAACGGAAAATGTACCACCAAAAGCTACGCTCATTGAGCGTTGGATCGATCTTATCCGCTATGGCAGAATGAAGCTCAGGTGCCTTGCTCCAGTGCGTGCCTGACTTGTCGTGATGAATCGTGTGGTAGCCATTGTTGAACAACATCACATTCAAGAAGCCAGTGAAGTTGCGGGAGTGATTAACGGCTGACTCTTCGTCTGCATGCACGTGCTGCACATAGTTGAAAATCAACACCGCGAACAAACCGAATTGCTGCGGAATGATTACGAACAGCACCGCTTTTTTCCAATCGATAAACAGTGCAATGCCAATCCATAGTGCAAGCGCAACGTATTGAAACGCGCTCAACCAGAACTTCTTCCGGTCTGTCGCATAGAGCTGCTTCAAATAATCGCGAATCGGTCTTTGCTGGAAGTAGGAGCTCATCGTTGGGTAGAAGAGCAACATGAGCAAGTGGTTGTTTTCGGTCAGTCGATACGTAATCGTATAATCACCCTCCTTGTTATTCAAGGCATGGTGATTCTTGTTGTGCGTAGGTATCCATGCAAATGCAGGGAAACCATAAAACACCGTCAGCCAATAGTCGGTAAGCGAGTTAAGTGTGCTGTTTCGAAAGATCGGTAGGTGGTTGTGATTATGCGCAATCACCGTCACCGCTACGGACAAAAACATGTAGACCGGATAGAGCCAGAAATTGAACGTTGGCAGGTTCCACAAAAGGAAGAACATCGCCGTTGTAACGGCCATGTAGGCAAGTGTACGTCTGTCGGCTTTGTAGCGAAGCATGTTGTCTGCGTGGAGTGGTTGAATAGTTCAAAGATACGGTATTCTTGTACGAAGAATCGGATGAGCGACGCCCCAATTCCACGTACAAAACTCATTTTACATGCAAAAATTGTACGAATTCTCTACGGCAATCATGGGGTATAGCGGTACGTACCGAACCGCCAAGATCGTGATTCCAGAAAGTACTGTACGAGACCTGCCCGAAAGTTCTCGAATCCGAACAGAAGGCACCATGAATGGCGCTCCGTTTGCTCTTGCTGTTCTTCGACAAAAAACCGGCGAACGGTACTTCGTCGTGAGTGCCGCACTTCGGAAGGCGGCAGGGATCAAGGACGGGGATGTCGTGCACGTTCAATTCCATTGTGTAGACGTCAACCGGCTCGTGATTCCCGAAGAGTTGCAGGCATTGTTGGACGTCGATCCCGAAATGCAGGCGCTGTGGTCTTCGTTCACCGTTGGACAGCAACGCTCATTGTCTCATTACGTTTCCTCCGTCAAGAGTCAAGACGCGCGAATTCGCCGTTCGTTAGAATTGATGCGACGTGCCATGAACCGTGAACTGCAGTTTCAACGAACAATACGCTGACTTCGTTCCCTCACACGCAGATCGTGAATGTTCGGGCTCCAGTGCCGCGAAAATCAGATATTTGTTGATGTCGTCCAATTGCCACTAGTCAGCGTTCCCCTATGAAGTTCGTCCTTGCCGCCCTTGTCCTTACCGTTCTCATGTGTTCATCGAGTTCGGCTCAGTCCGTATGGCAACTCCAGAATCCGAAACCCACGGGCAACATGTGGACGGTGTCTCAGTTCATCAATCCCATGGTTGCCGTTGTGGCCGGGCAGTACGGAACGATCATGGCTACAACAAATGGTGGAACGTCTTGGACTACGCAAGACGCGGGAACGACACGCGATCTGTTGGCTGTGTACTACTCAGACCCGCAGTTTGGATGGTTGGTAGGTGATAGTGGCGTGGCACGGAAGACAACGAATGGGGGCAACACGTGGACGTCGTTTGTCGTGCCATCATTACAGCCACTGCGTGACGTGCAGTTCGTCACAAAACAACGTGGATGGATTGTTGGAGATTCCGGTCTGATTTTGAAAACGAATGATGGTGGTGCAACATGGACGCGTCAGTCCACAGGATCCACCGCGCGTCTCAATGACGCGCACTTCTTAAATGCTGACATTGGATTTGTTGCCGGCGATGAAATGAAGATCTACAAAACGATCGACGGTGGCGCAACATGGACGTCGTATGGATGTCCGCTCCCGACGATCTCAAAAATCACGTTCTTCGATGCGCTAACAGGCTGGATGATAGGTCCCTTGGCCAACACGGCCTTCACTATTGATGGAGGGGTGACGTGGACGGTGGGAACGGTAAGTGCGACGAATGTTCGGCTGCTTGGCATTGGTTTTGTGGATGCACGAGATGGGTGGATCGTTGGAGAGAAGCACACGATTCTGCGTAGTCGTGATGGCGGCGCCACATGGCAGAGCCAGTCAACTGCCGGTACACTTGCCTTGAGTTCTGTAAGCGTGGGCGATGGCACGATCATTTGGGCGTTTGGTGATGCAGGCCGCATGGAAACGTCTACGAATCTTGGAAAGAATTGGATTGTGCGATCAAGCGGTGTGACGGAACGACTGAACGCTTGCGCGTTTACGACGGTAGACAATGGTTTCGTTGTTGGGCTGAATGGTACAATGTTGCACACGACGAATGGCGGGTCTGCGTGGGATTCCGTGGCAACCTTTACAACCAACAACCTCGCCGACATTCAATTCACAGATCCGCAAACAGGCTGGGTTGCTGGGAGTTCCGGTCTTGTGATGAATACAACCAACAGCGGATCGACATGGCGGAAGCTACTTGTTGGTAGCTTGATGAATCTGAACGGCATCTATATGCATTCCGGTGTACTTGGGTGGGTTGTTGGAGACAGTGGCACCATATTCACCACGCGTGATGCCGGAACAACGTGGATGCGCCAAGTGGCTGATACAACTCGTAACCTAAACGATGTTGCATTCCTCGACGAAAATGTTGGCTTCGCGGTTGGCAGGAGTGGCCTGGTTCTCAAGACGGTGACTGGTGGAGATACGTGGACGCCGATTGCCGTGGACGCCGCACTTGATTACTGGGATGTGCAGTTCGTTGACGACCGAACAGGCTTCATCACAACGAGTGGAACTGGTGTGTTGAAGACAACGGATGCCGGTGCAACGTGGACTTCCATTCAAGTAGCCAGCAACGCTTCGTTTACGACAGTAGACTTTGTAGATGCACTCAACGGATGGCTTTCTGGAAAGAACGGAGAGATCTATCGCACCAACAACGGCGGAGCAACGTGGGCGCGCGAGAGTACCGTCACGAACAAGCCTATTGCATCTGTTTGCTTTATTGATCAGCAGCATGGATATGCCGTTGGCGGTTTGGGTATCATCATGCGAACGAAGGTCGACAGTACTATTGTGCTCCCTCCTGTCCTTACCGCCCTTACCCCAACCGTAAGTATCTGCTATGGCAAAGACACACTCTTGGCCGTGCGCGCAACCGGTGGTAAGCCTCCGTACACGTATTTCTGGAAGCGTAAAGACAACTCGCCGTTTCTTCAAACGGAGAAACTATCGGGCGGCGGCATGAACGATTCAACGATGCGGTTTAGTCCTTCGAAGTTGTCGGACATCGTTGTAGAGGTTACCGATAAGAACATGCTACGAGATACGGTGATCATGCGCCTGACGCCTAATGCACTGCCAACTATCAACATTGCAGAGAATCCGCAGGGAACACTCGTTGCGCAGACGAGCGTTGCAACGCCGGCCTATATGTGGTATGAGTTCACGACAGATTGGAATGTGATTCCCGGCGTTACAACACAGAAATTCACGCCGGGTCGCAACGGACGGTTTGCTGTGGACGTCACCAACACAAGAACCACATGCATGAACCGAGCAGAATACACGCTCACAACGGTTGGTGTTGATGAAGATGATGTTGCGGGCGCACTTCGCGTTTATCCGAATCCTGCATCAGAGAGCGTTACGATCACGTTGCCAACGAGTAGTGCAACGATAGAGATTGCCGATGCACGTGGAATTGTCGTGGCTCGTGCAACACCAATGGCGACGCGCTTCACGCTGCAAACGTCGTCACTAGCCGCTGGCATGTACTACGTGACCGTCCGGTCGATGTCCTCGACGCAGACGGTCACGCTTACGATTCTTCGATGATGTTGTTTAGAGCGTAGGAGGAAAGATTCCCATCACGAATTTTTTTCCGTTCTTCATTCCGATGCGAACGCCAACGAGTCCGTATTTGTGATTGCCTACATACGTGATGTAGTCTACAAATGAATCGTCCTTGCGTTCTTCTATTTTGCTGACCTTCAGAAGCCAGAACCCGACAGGATAATCATCGGTCGTAGACTTTGATGTAATCGTGCGTGTTATATGAATGCCGTCCTTATCGGTGAATTCATATTTAGCACCTACACCATCGGCGTACTTCACGATGGTAAATGGCTTCGTCAAATCTCCGCGAGAGTTGATGTATTCTTGCATCCCCTCTGTGGTGTTCTTGCTGATAAACACGCCGCGAATTTTTATCGCTTTCATATTCGTGGTGTCGATGGTTGCACCATACTTCTCTAGGTACTTGTCGAGCACTGCCAGTTTTGTCTTGAGTGGTAGTGAACTTGTACCCATGAGCGTGTCTGCGTACGCAAGTGCTTTGTCATCCAACGTGAACTGAAAGTTCGTCGTTACGATGCCACCATTGTTTTTTGAAATCCAGATGGAGTCCTTCACATTGTTGAGTGCGGGAATCGAGCTGCCGTTGTCGTTCGCAAAGTAGGAGGGGAACGTGTTCCCAACCTTCGTGAGTTCGATGTTTGGGTCGCCGCCCATTTCATTGGGTCCTGGCTCGGTTTTCGTGAGCAAATCACATCCACTCAAGGCGACGCAAAGTCCTAGGAGGGTGGCAAGGTAGAGAGTGCTGCGTTTCATGATATCCTCTGAGTTATGGAGCACCAGCAACCTAGAAATGGACCGATGGCCCTGCAATGACGATTGTCATGTAAGTCATGTAAATTGTTCATGTCATCATTGATCACACATGGGATTGCCAATTCAATGCGCCTAACTCTACTCCTTTCGTTCGTTGTTGTGTGTTGTATAGCGGTGGGTTCACCGTGTCTCTTTGCTCAGCAGCCGGCATTACAGCACGTAGATCCAGCAGCGCTGCGGTCGATCTTGGACGTTGTTCGACAGGGCCCGTCTTCGATTGTTGTGGGAACGACGGCATTACAGCTCCGGCGCTCTGCAATTGATAAAACAACGCTCCTTGTTGTGCCCACGGCGCACGGCGATAGCGTCGTGACGATGACTGATATCGATGTCTACTTTTCTGGTGCCACAAGCGACGTGCGCTCACCTCTTGTGGTGGTCTACAATCGCACCATCGACTCGGTGTACGTGTTTACAGAGTCGGCAACAGATGTTCGATCTATGACGCCTGTTTCTTGTGGTGTGAGCGACGGAGACGTTCCTCCTGTGGCGCCTCCAGACGTTCTCAATCCGATTGTTCTTGCATCTAAGCCT
>JBBRES010000050.1:0-13495 GCA_038202665.1 Kapaibacterium sp. (SeqCode)
AGCCTCCTCCCATGCCTCCGCAAGACTAAGCACAATGGCAGCATGGCGGCGGGGAAGTTCATTCCTCGCCGCCTTCTTCCTTCTCACATCCCTCCTCGTAGCTGCGCCTCCAAAACTCGTCGTAGTGCTTTCCTTCGACCAAATGCGCGGCGATTACTTTGAGTCGAACAGACGCCTTCTGCGTCGCGATGGCTTTCGCCGTTTCGAAGCACAAGGGGTGATCTTCGAGAATAGCTCCTACAAACACGCAAACAACATCACGGGTCCGGGACACGCAGCTTTACTCACGGGCTGCTATCCGCACAAGTCTGGTATCACCGGCAACGAGTTTTGCGATCTCCGACTTGATTCATGCATGTACTGCGTGCAGGATAACAGTGTTGGGTTTTCGCCTCGTAATCTCGAAGTGTCTACGGTGGGTGACGTGCTTCGCAAGCGCGACTCAAAAAGCAAAGTGTTCGGAATCTCCATGAAGGACCGAGCTGCCATCCTAATGGCCGGAAAGAATCCTTCGGGGGCTATCTGGTTTGACGCCGCGTCGTTGGAATACACCACGTCTGCCTATTACAAGCGTCCTGTCTGGCTTACGGCCTTCAATGCAACCCAACCCTCATCGGCCTATGCTGGACGCACATGGACGACGTCGATCGCAGATTCACTCTATCCACGCATCGACGATCAGGTGGGCGAAGGGACGTTTTCGACGGGACGTCGGACGTTCCCGTATACCATGCCACCAGTGACGAACAGGGATGCCTTCGTTGCGGATTTCGTTCGCTCTCCGTTTTCAATGCAACAACTCTTTTCGCTCGCAACGATGTGTGTCGATCAAGAAAAGCTTGGCAAGGACAAGAGTCCAGATCTGTTGTGCGTGGGTATCTCGACAACTGATGCACTTGGTCACAGCTTTGGTCCAGACAGTAGAGAAGTGCAAGAGATGTACATCAAATGCGATTCGCTCGTTGCCGTATTCCTGCATCACCTGGATTCAACAGTAGGTCCTTCGAACTACGCCGTCTTCGTAACGTCCGATCATGGCGTGGCGCCGATTCCCGAGATCATACGTAGCCTGAACGCTGCTCAAGGTGTGACGGTGGATGCCGGACGTATTCGCGAGTCGCAACTCAAGAGCGAACTCAACGCGATGTTGAATGCTCGGTACAAGTCCGACACGACGGAAGAGTGGGTGCGTGAAATCTTCGAACCCTCGATCTTCTTACACTACGATCAGATTCAACGCAAAGCGCTGTCGTACAATGCAGTCGTGGACGCCTGCGTGGAGTATCTGCGAACTCGTCAAGGAATTGGAATCGCTCTTTCGAAGAGTGATCTGGTGCGCGGCAAATGTCCGCCTGATTGTTCACCCGAACTCTGCGAATGGCTTCAGAACTCCTGCTATCCGAATAGATACGGCGACGTGGTGGTGTATCCAAAGATGTATTGGATTATCGGCGCCGCGCAAGCAACGCATGGAACACCGTATGTGTACGATCGGATGGTGCCCATGATGGTATTGCTGCCGGCTTCTGTGAACGGCGGACTCACGAACAAGCGCGACATCTTTCGCAATGTGTCGCCCGTAGACATTGCACCAACAATCGCCGCGTGGTGGCAGTTGCGTTTGCCGAACGTCGACGGAACTGCACTGCCGTTAGATTGCGGAAAATAGAGCTCGAGAGATCACAAGCTTTTGAATCTCCGATGTTCCTTCGCCAATCGTGAGAAGCTTTGAATCGCGCCAGAACTTCTCTACCGGATACTCCTTGATGTAACCATATCCGCCATGAATCTGGATAGCATCTTCGGCGATGCGCACACTCGCCTCGCTCGCATACAGCTTTGCCATCGACGCCGCTACCGTGAAGTTCTGTTTTGTGTCTCGCATCCATGCCGCGCGATAGGTAAGCGTTCGACTTGCATCTATGTCTACCGACATTTTCGCAAGCTTGAATTGGATTGCTTGAAGATCTGCCAACCGTTTTCCGAACTGTTTGCGTTCTGTGGCATACTTCACGGCAGCTTCGTATGCGCCTTGTGCAAGGCCAACGCTTAGTGCGGCAATCGAGATTCGTCCACCATCAAGAATCTGCAAGGCTTGTAAGAATCCTTCACCTTCGCCACCAATGAGGTGTGAACCTGGAACGCGCACATTGTCAAAGGCCAGGCTCGCTGTGTCTGAACAGCGCATGCCCAATTTGTTTTCCTTCTTCGAAGCGTAGAAGCCCGGCATGGTCTTATCGATAGCAAACGCACTGATGCCGTGCTTACCCTTCGATGCATCAGTAACGGCCATCACTACACAGATATCGCCCACGTTTCCGTGCGTGATAAAGTTCTTTGCGCCATTCAGAATCCAATCATCTCCGTCGCGCACGGCCGTGGTTTGCGTGCCACCTGCGTCGGAGCCGGCATTGGGCTCTGTGAGTCCCCACGCACCCATCGTCTGACCTGTTGCTAGGCGAGGGATATAGAGCTTTTTAAGTTCTTCGTTGCCGAAACGGAAGATGTGACTTGTGCACAAACCGTTGTGGGCGGCTACACCTAAGGCCATGGCTGGACATGCTCGTGCTACTTCTTCGACCACAATCGCGTATTCGAGGTAGCCCATGCCCGAGCCGCCGTATTCCGTTGGGATTACAATGCCCAAGTATCCTAGTTCGCCAAGCTTTCGAAAAATCTCCGATGGAAACTCTTGCGACTCGTCGTATTGCAAGGCAACAGGCTTGATCTCTTCTTCGACGAAGGCGCGAATGTGTTGACGAATGACCTCTTGATCATCGCTCACGTCGAACGAGAGGGAGCTTGTGGATTCTGACATAGGACAACCTTTAGAAGGACGGTTTCAGGACATAAGTGACGAAATTAGAGAACACACAGCGTTCTGCACTACACAACTCTCCGATTTCTCAAATCGTTCACCTATGGACCTCTCGCTTCTTCGAGATCTGCGCACCGATCCTGAGCGACCATTTCACCGCGGAGTGGCTGTCGCAGAAGGCGCCAAGGCCGTATCCATGATGTTGCGTGCAACGGTGCCCTTGTTCGTAGTAGGCACAACGGATGAGATCGCTGCTCTTGCCCTGCCTCCCTCCGTCCCTACCCACATCTTTGGACGAGATGAATTGGCAGCCCATATCGGATTTAAGCCGCACTCGCCGGTCTATGCAGTTGTCCCGATTCCGGAGCGAACTGAGGCGCGCGTGGAAGCGAGTGCACCCCGGTTGTTTCTGAATTCTATCGTAGACAATGCCAACGTGGGCGCCATTGTTCGCACGGCCGTTGCCCTGGGCTTTCGGGAGATCATCG
The DNA here is from genome assembly GCA_038202665.1 of Kapaibacterium sp. (SeqCode). Taxonomy (GTDB): domain Bacteria; phylum Bacteroidota; class Ignavibacteria; order Kapaibacteriales; family Kapaibacteriaceae; genus Kapaibacterium. The sequence continues at coordinate 3,307 of JBBRES010000050.1, forward strand.
TAGATACTGCTACGTCGTCGCCATTCATGCGCCGCGCCGTACGTACGAGCATGGGCATGGTGTTTCATGCTGCCATCAGCTATGTGGCAGATACAGAAGGGTTCTTGGAGGGATGCATGGCGGCAGGGAAGACGGTGTGTATGATCGAGCAAACGGAGCAGGCCATTCCGCTTTCGAGTCTGACACAAGTGCCGGAAGTGATCGTGGTTGGAACGGAAGGCCGTGGCATACCGAAGCAGGTGCTGCGCCACTCTTCCTTACATTGTGTTATCCCGATGCACATGGAAGGTTGCTCGTTGAACGTCTCTGCTGCAACTGCCATTGTGCTATCCCATGTTCGTTCGCTTCGTTCGCAATAAACAGAATGTCGAAGTCCGCACTCATCACCAGCTCAGTCCTGCTCTGCATCGTGGCATCTACATGCGCGCTTGCACAAGTGCGCGTTATGCCCCGTGTGGATGCGCGCGACCCGAGTATGCGTACCGTTGTGCAAGTGTGGATCGATAGCCTCGAATCGTGGCGCACATCCTCTGCGTCTATACCAGTGTCGGACAGGGGTGCTGATGTGATTCCGGGTGGCATGAGCGGCATTGTAAAGAATTGGTTTGCACAGGATGAAGAGGTTCGACAAACATTCCCGCCCACCATTCTTAGTGCAGAGCCACTTGGTGATGCATGGATTGTGCGCACGATGTTTAGTCATATCAACACCGCCACTGGCGATATCTATCCTCTGGGTATTCTACGAACCCGTATTGAACGACGCAATGAAAGGAACGAGATCGTAGATCCCTTGTCTATAACCACGAAACATTGGATACGAACTCGCATTGGATCGATCGTCTACGTGCATGAGCCAGAGCATGTCATCAACGAGGCTCTTGCTCGCGAGTCGAATACTTTTCTGGCCCTCACAGCCCGTGAACTTGACCAACCACTACCTGATTCCGTGGTCTACTATGTAGCGCCAGACAGGGATGCACTCTGTAGTATTCTTGGCGTTGAGTTCTATGCTGCGCCACCTTCCGCTATCTCCTATCCGGCATCTGGAATCATTATCTCGGGGACGAACACAGAGTGGAATGCGCACGAGATAGTGCATGTCGTGCTGGCTCGGTTCGAAATGGCCGCCCCTGTGATACGTGAGGGAATGGCTACGTATCTCGGTGGAAGTCTAGGGAAGCCGTTCGATGTGCTCCTTGAAGAGTACTTGGCAAACCATACGCCAGAGAAGATTCCGTCGCTTCGTCAGCTCTTCGAACGAGCCACGCAAGAAGAGCAGTATGTGCTGGGCGCCGCCCTGTGTAAGGCCGTGTATGATAGGCAAGGGAGAGATGGACTTGTAACTCTTTTGGCCGCGAGCACGCCTTTGCGCGCGATGGATCACATCGCACGAATCCTTGGCATAAGCAAAGACGCTCGGGATACGTCGCTCCATCCGGTTCTTAGCGATGTGAACGCAACTCAAAAGAACTCTGTGCGTAGCGGCCTTCGCTAATCGACTCCGTATCTTCGCAACCCATAGTCTGGCGCATCACAACTAGGAGATCACTGTATGAAGCGAGTATTCTCGCCGATGACCGCTGTAGTCGCATGTATTGCCGTGCTGCTGGTAGGCACGTCAACCGTAAGCACGGCACAAGTAGACCTTACCAAGGTCATACAACCAAGCGGTGACGTTACAATCGGTACGTTGCCGAACGGCATGAAGTACTATGTGAAGAAGAACAGTCAACCGAAGAACCGCCTCGAGCTCATGCTCGTAGTGAACGCAGGAGCCGTGCTTGAGGACGACGACCAAAACGGTCTTGCACACTTCTGTGAACACATGGCATTCAACGGTACGCGTTTCTTTCCAAAGCAAGAGTTGGTGAGCTTTTTGGAGTCGACAGGTATTCGCTTCGGTGCCGACTTGAACGCGTACACAAATCAAGAAGAAACAGTCTACATGCTCACCGTGCCGCTCACGAATGGTGGCACCTTCTCCAAGGGATTTGAAGTTCTGCGCGACTGGGCGCGATTCGTCTCCTATGATGATAAAGACATCGACGAAGAGCGTGGTGTTGTTACGGAAGAGTGGCGCCTGCGTCGTGGTGCAGAGGAACGTGTTCGAAAAGCTCACAACACAGCGTTGTATGGAGACTCCAAGTATCTACGTCGCGACGTGATCGGTGATACCGCAGTATTGGCCCATACACCGGCAGACAGACTTCGTGCTTTTTACAAGACGTGGTATCGTCCGGAGAATATGGCAATCGTAGTGGTGGGCGATGTTGATGTAAAAGACGTGATGCCGTTGATTGAAAAGCACTTTTCGTTCTCCGCAGATGTAAGTGGCGCACCACCTGCACGTCCATCCGCTGTATTGCCAGTAAGCAAAGAGACCATCGTGTCTATCGCGTCGGATCCAGAACTGCAGACTGCCCGAGTAACGATCTATAACAAGCGTCTTGCGCACAAGACCGTCACGATGGGCGACTTCCGTCACGACATAGTTGGTCAGCTGATGACGTCGATGCTCTCTACGCGCTTGCAAGAACTCACACGCAAGGCAACGCCGGCATTTGCTGCAGCCTTCGCCGGTCAAACAACTCTTACTCGCGAGACGATGGCCTACATTATCAGCGCAACGGCAGCCGATAAGAACATCATGAAGAGCATGAATACACTGCTCACAGAAGTGGCACGAGCGCAGCGTCATGGGTTCACGCAGTCAGAGCTTGATCGTGCGAAAAGCGAGATGATGTCGCGCATGGAAACCTACTATAACGAACGCGACAAGACGGAATCGTCTTCACTCGCTCGTGAATTCATGCGTAACTATCTCTACAGTGAGACCATCCCCGGAATTGCGATGGAGTATGATATCTACAAGCGCCTCACGCCAGACGTGACGCTTGCAGATGTAAAGGCCGCGATCAACGAGTACACGCCAACAGAAGATCGTGTTATCACCGTTTCTGTCCCAGAAGGGAACGGATACTCGAAGCCTACTGTGCAAGATGTGAATGCACTTGTGGCCGCTGTTGCCGCGAAGTCTATCGATGCATGGGTTGATGATGCACCGATAAAGCCACTCATGGAAAAGGAGCCGGTAGCAGGATCGATCAAAGAGCGCAAGGATCTTCCAGAAGTTGGTGCGACGATGCTCACATTGTCGAACGGTGCGAAAGTAATCCTGAAGAAGACAGACTTCAAGAACGACGAGATTCTGTTCAATGCTTGGAAATCCGGTGGAACATCGCTTGCACCAGAGGCAGACATTGTTACGGCAGATCTCGCTGCTTCCATTGTAGACGAGGGTGGTATCGGATCGTTTGACGCGAACACACTAGCAAAGGTATTGCAGGGCAAGAACATTGGGATCTCGCCATTCATCAATGAAGACAGAGAAGGATTCACAGGGTCGACCTCGCCAAAGGATATGAAGACCTTCATGGAATTGCTTCATCTGTACTTCACAGCACCGCGCAAAGACATTGCTGGATTCGAGTCTCTCAAGGCCAAGATTCGTACGCAGTTAGAGAACAAGTCAAAAAGTCCAGAAGCAACGTTGTTCGATACCATTGCCGTTGCGTGGTCGAACAATCACCCTCGGAAACGTCCACTTACCATCGAAGCACTCGAGAAGGTGAGCCTCGACAAAGCCTTTGCCTTCTACAAGGAGCGCTTCAAGAGTGCAGCAGACTTCACCTTCTGCTTTGTAGGGAACTTCGACGAAGCAGCGATGGAGCAAGATCTTGCAACCTATGTTGCGAGCATTCCGGGCGGACCAACAAAGGAAACGTGGAAAGACAACAAGATCAGGATGCCAAAGGGTGCTGTGAACAAGACTGTGTACAAGGGTAAAGACGCGAAGAGCACTGTCGTGGCAGCATTCCATGGTCCGATGAAGTATTCACCCGCAACACGCTACGACATGATCGCTCTTACCGAAGTGATGAACATGCGGCTGCGTGAAGAGATGCGCGAAAAGTTAAGCGGTGTGTACTTCGTTCAAGTACAGCCTCAGCCTTCAAAATTCCCTACTGAGCAGTATGTACTTTCCGTCTTTTTCGGATGTGCGCCTGACCGAGTAGAAGAGATGCTGGCCGTCGTCAAGAGGGAAGCAGAAAACTTGCGCAACAACAAGGTAGACGATTCCTACATCCAAAAGGTGAAGGAGATTCAGACGAAGGAGCGTGAAGTGAATCTGAAGAAGAATCAATTCTGGACCTCGGCATTACCGAAGATCCTTTTCGAAGGTGAGCCGCTTTCGGTAATCAAGGAACGAGATACCTTTATCAAAAACCTGACGGCCGAACAAGTACAAGCTGCCGCAAAAGTCTATCTCGACCTTGGTACGTTCAGTACGATCGTCTTGAAGCCCGAACCGAAATAAGAAACCAACAACGCTACTCGTTCTTGAAGGGCGCGAACGTTACTTGCCTAGAGTTTCAATACTCAGCATGTTCGTTCGCGCCCTTCCTACAAGGGGCCGACCGATCGTGAACACCACGATGGCGCCAGGACCAAAGTGCTTGTTGGTGAGTAGTTCATCCTTGATGTATTCGATTGTCTCATCGGTAGTCGTGATCGTATCCACGACCCATCCCGTTACACCCCATAGCAGTCCCATCTTTCGCGCGACGGAGCGCATGGTCGTGATAGCTAGAATTGGCGCTCGTGGACGTCGGTTCGAGATCAGCCGCGCGGTCTGGCCGCTATAGCTCAACGAGGCAATTCCGCTCACACGAACTTCCTCTGCAATACGCGCCGCGGCAATGGCGATAGAGTCTGTGTTCTTCTCGCTAGGTGAATACGTCATCGACTCGTCGTGATGCAGATATCCATCGGACGTAAGCTCATTCTCTGCCTGTGTGCAAATCTTGCGCATGTAGTGCACCGCTTCTACGGGATAGGCGCCTACGGAGGTTTCCGCACTGAGCATCACAGCATCGGTGCCATCGAGAACTGCATTCGCTACGTCACTCGCCTCTGCGCGCGTAGGACGTGGATTGTAGATCATGGACTCGAGCATCTGCGTGGCCGTGATCACCGGCTTGGCCTTCAGATTGCACATGGAGATAATCTTCTTTTGAACGATTGGTACAAGCTCTGCGGCGATCTCCACGCCAAGATCACCCCTTGCCACCATAATGGCATCGGACACATCAATAATCTTCTCGATGTTATCGAGTGCTTCGGGCTTTTCAATCTTGGCAATCACCCACTGAGCGCCGCCATACTTTGTGATGTACTTGCGGACGTTCTCTACGTCGGTTGCCGTTCGAACGAACGAGATAGCGATATAGTCGCATTCGTGTTCAATGGCAAAACGTATGTCTGCTCGGTCTTTTGTGGTAATCGATGCTTGCGACACGGCCGTATGAGGAAGGTTGATTCCCTTCCGTGGCTTCAGAATTCCGCCATGCACCACGAGTGCTTTTACGATCCCATTGCTCGTGCTCTTCACCTGCAGTTTCAACAATCCGTCGTCGAGCAACAGGTGGTCGCCTTTCGATACGTCGGTGCCGATTGTTGGATAGTTCACGGGAATCAGATCATCGGCCGGTTTTAGTTTCTGAGTACGAATAGTACTCACGTCGGCAAGAAACACATCCCGCCCCGAGCTAAGCACCATGTTCTCTCGATCCGAGAAATCGGCAACACGGATCTTCGGTCCTTGCAAGTCTGCCACGATCGGAATGTTCAGGCCGAGTTTCTCTTCTGCTTTGCGAATCACATCGAGATAGATCTCGTGACTAGAGTAGGAGCCATGCGACATGTTCAGGCGGAAGGCGTTGGCGCCTGCCTTGACCATGCTCATCACCTTCTCGACACTTGCCACGGCCGGACCCATCGTGCACAGGATCTTGGCTTTTTGCTGGAGAAATGCATTCGAATGTGTCATATCGACTTTCTGGGCTGTGGACTCATGAACGGTTCTATCGAACGCGCCATACCGCTTACTTCGTCGATCACCAAGTGTACTCCGCTGACTCGAACGTCGTTCTCGGCTACTTCGTACTTATGGGCTGTTTGTAAGAGAAATCTCTTGATGGCAACGTCCTTCTTCATTCCAAGGACACTGTCGTACGGACCCGACATGCCTGTATCTGTGATGTAAGCTGTTCCCTGAGGAAGGATCGTGGCATCGGCAGTCTGTATGTGCGTGTGCGTACCCAGAACGGCACTTACCGCACCATCGAGATACCAGCCCATGGCAATCTTCTCTGCCGTTGCATCTGCATGGAAGTCTACGACGACCATGTTCGTTTGGGCTTTGATCTTGGCAAGGGCCGCGGTTGCGCTTTTGAACGGACAGTCGATGGCCTGCATATAGACCCGCCCTTGGACCTGCAGAACGCCAATGGTGCGTTGGTTCGGTAGGGTAATCACGTACCAGCCGCGACCTGGGTTTTCTTGCGGATAGTTGTGAGGGCGGAGGACATTTGGAGTGGAGGCAAGGAGAGGACGCGCCTTCCAATTTTCCCAAATATGATTGCCGGTGGTAATGCAGTGTACGCCGGCGTCGAAGAGCTGTTTAGCCTCTACGTCGGACAAGCCCTTACCATCCACAATGTTCTCGCCGTTTACAATAATGCACTCGGCTGCAAACCGTTCTTTGAGGAGTGGTAGTTGACGCAGAACTTCACGAAGACCAACATGGCCAACAACGTCGCCAATAAAGAGAACCGATAGGTCTCGTGCCACGGATGGACTCGCAGGGATTGAATAAAGCAAACAAAGATACGAGGGTGTGTGGCTAAATTCGTGGATAACGGAAAGGAAGTCATGTCAACTCGCATTTACACAAAGACAGGCGACGACGGAACCACAGGCCTGTTTGGAGGCATTCGGGTCCCGAAAGACCACCTTCGCATACACGCGTATGGAACGGTGGACGAGCTGAATTCGATCCTTGGAGTGGCACTTTCGCAGAATATGCCCACCGACGTGCGGGAGCAGTTGCTTGCCATCTCCTCGGAACTCTTTACGGTTGGGGCAGACCTAGCAACACCGCTCGACCCACCGCCAGTTTTTGATATTCCACGCATCATGGAGGAACATATCACCGAGCTTGAAGGTCGTATCGATGCTTTTGACGCTGAACTCTCCCGACTAAAGAATTTCATTCTTCCAGGAGGGACTCCAGCGGCAGCTCAGTTGCACTTGGCACGTACCGTGTGCCGCCGTGCAGAGCGTATTACGGTTTCGTTAGCCGTACACGAGGACCTAGGCGGATACGTGATTCGGTTCCTGAACAGACTTTCGGACTATCTGTTCACGGCTGCGCGGGTGGTAAACCACCGAGCGGGTATCGAAGACACACCATGGCGCACTAGGCCTGAGAAAGCATAAAGTCCACGTATATTTGTCGTTCTGATTCACCCAGTTGTTCACTCAAGGAGTATCTGCTATGAAGCATCTGTTAAAATTCAACATTGTTGTGTTGGCACTAACCGCTTTGGTTATGGTTGGCTGTAATACAAATGATGTTATCGATCCAGGTCCTAGAACCGCACCAAACGTTCCAACAGGCCTGATGGCAAAGTCAATCAGCGAAACAAAAATTGGTCTGAAGTGGACTGCCTCTACAGGAACAGTCGTTCCAACTGGCTATAAGATTATTGTCCGCGAAATGGGTGCAGCATCCTCGCAAACGCTTGATGCAGGAACGTCTACAGTAACTGAGATCTCTTCGCTTACCGAAGGTAAGATTTACGAATTCTCTGTTTACGCAGTAAACGATACGGCAAAGAGTTCCGCGACGGCAGTTGTCCAGTGGGCTCCTGCTCGCCGTGCAACGAGCACATTCAAGCTCTATTCTTCGAATAACGCTACAAATGGTTCAGGTCTTGCCATCGTTGGCATGACGACGCCTTCAGTTTTGAAAATCTCCCAAGGCGACTTGTGGGATCTCTGCTTCGACGATAAGACGGCCGGCGATCCACGCATCGGTTCCCCAGGACAAAGCCAATATGTAGACGCCACCTACAAGTTCCCGAACGGCAAAGATGCCAAGGTTGTCTACATCGCAGCACTTCAGTATCCAGCTGTGAATTCTATCGACGAGATCTATGAGACATCTGCGCTTATGATCCCAGCGTCGAACGGCGAAAAGATGACCCAGCTCAGCACGGTAACGGGCACAACAGGCTTTGGTTTCGTGATTGGAACGAAGAACTCAGATAACTCTGTGAACTTCGCCAAGGTAGTTGTGAAGCGCGTTGCTGGAAGCCTTGTTCAAGGTACGGGTGCGAATTCCTTCGTTGAATGCGAAGTATCGTATCAAACCTTCAAGGATGTTCCGTACGCACTTCGTACAGCATTCGAGAGCTACAATGCAAGTGTTCACGCACCACGCGGCAAGTTCTAATAGCTGAACAGAAGTTCAAACAAAATGAAAAGGGCACCCGATGTATCGGGTGCCCTTTTTCATTTCTAGAACGAGCGTTGGTTAGCGGCTCTTGCGGATCTGAATCGTTGTTGCAGTTCCCTCTGCCTTTGGATCGGTAGAGATCTTTACGTCAACATCGGAACCCTTTTTAGCAGGAGTTGCCTTTTTTACTGCCTTCGTAGCAGCAGCGGCCATTGTAACTGAGTCTGCTATGCGGATCGAATCCTTGATAGCTGCGCTATCTACGGGTGGCATTGTTGGTGCTTCTTCGATAACGACTGTCTTTGGTTCTTCAACCTTTTGACATCCAACAGACAAAAACGCTACTGCAGCTACGATTCCTGCTGCCTTCAAAAACATAGAACCCTTCATGTGGTCTCCTCGAACGATTGGTGATAGAAGTAGTCTGGACGTTGATTTACGATTTCTTACGGAGGCGTGCCCCAAAGGCACCGTCCATTTTATGAATGTGCGGGAACGTTTGCAAGTAGCCATCTTTACATACGGGTTCTTGCAGGTACATACCTGCCGGCTCGAGCTCGAATTCGGGGTGTGACGCTTGGAAGCGCTCAACGGTTCCCATGTTCTCTTCCGGCTCGATTGTGCAGGTGCTGTATACCAAGGTGCCGCCAGGTTTGACCAGCGAGGCGGCGTGATCCAGCATATCGAACTGGATTTTGCTCATCGAGCGAACATCATCAAGATCCCGACGCCACTTGATATCGGGCTTTTTCTGGAGGGTGCCGAGTCCGCTACAGGGTGCATCCACCAGAATAAGGTCTGCCAGCTCCTTCGGCTTGAACTCGCGCGCGTCGCCGTGGACCGTTTCAATGATTGTCACACCGGCCCGGGCAGCGTTATCGTTGATCAGGCGCAGCTTGCTTTCGTATTTGTCGAGCGCGACGATACGACCCTTGTTCTGCATGAGCTCGCCGCAATACACAGATTTACCGCCGGGTGCAGAGCAGAGGTCGTACACCAACATGCCCGGTTTCGGGTCCGCTAGTTGTACCACAAGCGAGGCGCTCGCATCCTGAATGCTTACTTGCCCCTCTTCGAACAAGGGTGTGTTACGAATATCGCGCAGCGATGTGATGAGCACACTCGACGTGTGCATGGTGCCTACTTCGTGCTTGATCTCTTGTGCCGTAAGGTAGTCGCGCACCGCTTGAACAGACGTTTTCAGCAGGTTGACGCGCATTGTGAGCATTGGCCGTTGGTTGTTGGCATTCAACAGGGCCTCTGCAGCTTCCGAACCCATTCGCTCTAGGTATCGGCGGATCATCCATTGTGGATGAGCATAGACAATACTCAGGTACAAGACTTCGTTCTCTTCGCGCGCCGGATACCGAATGTTCGTGAGGTTGCGGAGAACATTGCGCAGTACGCCGTTCACAATTCCCGCATGACGTTCGCCTTTGAACACCTTCACGATTTCTACGGATTCATTGATGGCGGCAGGGGCAGGGATCTTGGAAAGGAAAAGCATCTGATACACGGCAATGCGCAGGGAATTCTTGACAAGCGGGAGGCACTTTGTGAACTCACCGTGATAGAAGCCTGTTAGAACCCAGTCGATTCGAGATTGCCACCGCACGCATCCATTCACGAGTTCTGTGCACAAGGCGCGGTCTGCAGGAGAAAGTTCGGCGCGTCGAAGCTCACCATCGAGAAGCTTGTCGATGTACGAATCGCTACTCTCGTACCGGCTCAATAGCTTTACCGCTATCCCTCTGGCTGTTTCAAAAATGGGTGCAGTAGAAGGATGCTGCGACGAGGGTGGGTTTTCTGGTGTCATGGAACGTA
>JBBRES010000051.1:0-13326 GCA_038202665.1 Kapaibacterium sp. (SeqCode)
CCGGCAGCCTCCCGGCAGCCTCCCGGCAGCCTCCCGGCAGCCTCCCGGCAGCCTCCCGGCAGCCTCCCGGCAGCCTCCCGGCAGCCTCCCGGCAGCTTCCCGGCAGCCTCCCGGCAGCCTCCCGGCAGCTGCCGGGAAGGATCTCACTTGACTTCTCACTTGTCACTTCTCACTTGACTTCTCACTTGTCACTTCTCACTTCTCACTTTACTCGCCACTTTACGACACGATTTTCCCGAGCGACAGCCTGCAAACTCTTCCGACAGACATCCTCGCAGGTGCTCCGATAGGAAGTGTGAGTTTCTTGGCTTCGTGACCGAACATGAGGCCGCTGAGAACTGGGCCGTTTACCAAGTGGCTGCGTTCGGCGATGACGTCTTCTACAGGGCGGTGGGGAGTGTTGGATGGGCGCTGGGATGACTGCGTGAACTGACCGTAGGCGATTCCTGCCACCTTCGACATGATCCCTGCGAGCTCGCAGTGCATGAGCATGCGATCTATCCGATACGTTTCTTCGCCTACGTCCTCAAGTGCGAGGATGCTGCCCTTGAGCTGCGGCATGTAGGGCGTGCCTATCAGCCGCGAAAACACAGAGAGATTGCCGCCCAGCAAGATTCCTTCTGCCGTGCCGCCCTTCACGCCTTCCATGGGAATCGATTGCTTGATGATGCCAACCGAACGTGTGGAAGTGAGGATGCGCCAGAATTGCTCTTCACTTTCGGGCTCGAAGGTGTCGGCCATGTCTACGCTGGGCATGGCACCAAGGAATGTAACGAGACCTGTTCGTTTGTAGATGGCGAGTTGTAGAGCTGTTGTATCGGAAAAGCCCACGAAGATTTTGGGATTGCGCTTGATGAGGCCGTAGTTGAGTAACGGCAGTAAACGTGACGTTCCATAGCCACCACGAGCACAAAAAATCGCGTCAACCTGCTTGTTTGCAAACATGTCGTGGATATCGGCCACCCGCTCTTCGTCGGTTCCAGCCAAGTACCCTCCGTACGCCTTTCTGGCATTGGCGCCCAAGACTACATGGTGCCCCAGTCGCTCTAGGTAGGCAATTCCCCGGTCCAGTCGCCGCGGGTCGCGCTGAGGCGATGCAGGCGATATCACGCCAATGACGGCCTTGCGGGGGAGGTGCTTGGGGTAGATCATTCCCCAATATCCACATTGTGAAAAACTTTTCACAAGGGTTGTGGAAAACTCCTAGAAGTCGACCTGTCACGAAATGCTAACTTCCTGACCCCATTGGCCTTGCTTAGATTCGTACGTCGCCCTTTCATCGACTGGCACGTTTCTTGAGAGAGCAGCCTGCCTGGCAAAGTCTGTAGAACCATTTGAGCCTCGTGTGATCCGTTCGTTTCTCGTTCTCCTTCTGCTCTCCCTCTCTGTTTGCGCTTCCCATGCGCAAGTAGTTATCGGCGGCGTAGTGAACAGATTCGTTGCAGTGACAAGCATCATTCCATGCGACTCCACCATCACCGTTCGCTCAACTTTAGGGTTCGCACCTGGCGATATTGTGTTGCTCATGCAGATGCAGGGAGCAACCGTTCAAACTCCAAGCGATTCAGCGTTTGGTGATGTGGCCAAGATTAACGGCGCCGGTGCATTCGAACGCTTAGTGATTCGAGCGATCGACGACGACAAAATCGAATTCACAACACCATTCGTCCATCAGTACGATCCTCGCGGAGTTGTGCAACTCGTGCGCGTTGCATACTTCGACAACGCCCGCATCATAGCTCCTGTTACCGCACCCAATTTTGATGGCACCATTGGCGGTGTTGTTGCCATAGAAGTTCGCGACACATTATTCATCGGCGCAGATGTGATGATGAGTGGCGCAGGCTTCCGAGGCGGACTCAAATCTGTTTCCTATTCCAAATGCGAGCAAACCGAATTCGCCTACGACTATTGGTGGGGCCTGTCCGGAGAGCGCGGCGAAGGTATTGCGCAACGTGTCGGATATACGTCGGGACGTGGACGTTGGGCGTCCGGCGGCGGCGGTGGAAACGGTAACAATGCAGGTGGCGGTGGAGGTGGAGGTGCTGGTGAAGGTGGGCATGGTGGCAGGTCGAACTACTACTGTAAGAAGCCCGACGTTGGCGGATTTGGCGGACGTGGCATGGCTTCCTATATCACCGATCAGCGTGTGTTTCTTGGCGGCGGCGGTGGTGGTGGACACGACAACGATTCCCAAGGAACGCATGGTGCCACGGGTGGTGGTATTGTGATGCTGCGTGCGCGCGTCATCGACGGTGCGACGAATGCGATTGATGTGCGCGGACAAAGTGCACGCGTGTCGGACCGAGATGGAGCTGGTGGTGGCGGTGCTGGTGGATCGGTAATCATTGATTGCGATACCATCACCTCTACGATCATCATTCTTGCCAATGGTGGCAACGGTGGCGACAACAAAAACGAATACAACGTGCATGGTCCGGGCGGCGGTGGCGGCGGTGGCGCCGTAGTCTTTACACGAGCTCATCCCAAAGCTATTCCGTCGATTGAAGGCGGACGTAGCGGCATTATTCTATCGAATAACACCGATGCCGGATCTGATGCAAAAGGAAAACACTGGGGCGCAACGGATGGAGCAGTTGGATTTCTTGATACAAACTTCACGTGGCGCCGTCGAATAGATCCTGTTCTTACCGTCGCATCAACAGAAGAAATATGTCCGGGCGATACAGCAACGCTAACGTCGTCTACGGGCTTCGTGTCGTACCGATGGAACAACGGCGACACATCGCGCATCGCACGCACCACGCAACCCGGCACGTACTATGTAGTGGCAACAGACGACGGTGGATGCTTGCACAGGTCAAGCGATGTGTTTGTCCGATTGGATCCAACGCTCTTCGTCATGGGCGACCTCGTGGACTTCGAAGCCATCGAATTGAATTCCACAAAAATTGAAACGATCAGCTTCCGAAGCACCGACGACGATACAATCGTCATCAGCGCTGCCACCCTCCCCAATGGATTCACGCTTCTACAACCAACGCCATTTCCCGTTGTTGTTGCACCATTCGCAACAGTAGACTTTGTGATCTCTTACATGCCAACGCAAGACAGAAGGTATGAGGGCGTGATGACACTCGCGATCAGCGCACCATGTCCCACTCAGCACACCGTTACGATCCAAGGTGAAGTAAGTCCTGTTGCCGCACGGTTCTCCTTCCCCGATACCTCTGCCATGGTTGGCACGGCGGGATTCGAGATCCCGATTCGCATGACGGCATCACCAGACTCTGTCGACTTGCCAAACAGCACCTTCGCTGTTACAGTTTCGTTCGATGCTCGTGTGTACAAACTCGATACGGTAACGGTAGGACTCATCACGAACGACGTGATCGACATCATTGCGAACAAGCGCACAACAACAATTCGCTTTGACAGTGTTCACATCCTTCCACGTGAGCGCACGATTACATCACTGATCGGCACGGTGCTCCTCTCGTCCGTCGCACAAACACCACTCACGATTGATAAGGTGGAATGGTTGGACGTTGTGCAACGACCAGCCACAACTGTTCGAGATGGTACGTTGCAAGTCTTGCCTGACTGCTTCTATCAAGGCCGCGCTGTGAAACTTTTTGGTATCGCAACCTTGCAGGTGCGACCTATCCCCGCACGCGAACAAGTCGTGATCACGGCAACAATGTCTGCGCCTGGCAGATACAGTATTCAGATTGTCTCTTCGGAAGGCAAAGAAGTGTTCGCTCGCATCTATGATCACATTGAAACGGTGAACACCACGGCTGCGGATACGCTCGATGTGCGCATGCCCGTGTATGACTTGCCTGCGGGTGTATATGTGGTGCGATTCCAAACACCATCAGAGATCATCACCAGAACATTCCCTGTTGTTCCGTAGCGCTTAGCGCGTAACGATGAGCGTCGGATCTACGCCATGCGGCGCGCGCTCACGAACGATCTCCCCTAATGCCGCCTTGCCACCTTCCGTGTTCCATTCTTCCGCAATGTTTGGAATGGTCATCATCTTGTCCATCCATACATCGTTCTCCTTGCCCATACGCAAGGCAGTTGCATAGGGCACGTGCGAGAACGTCACAAGCGTGTACAACGGAATCCAACGCTCCGGATACGTAGCGTAGAGGTAGGCCTCGATCTTCTTGCGGAGCGCGAACACTGGGTCCGCCACTTTATCGCGCATCTCAAAAAAGTTAGCAATCGCAAGGTCAGCAATGGCGTCGCCATTGGGTTTGCGCAGCTCTTGATACCGCGCGAGTGCCAACGTCCAATTCTCATTGCATGCATCCAAGCATTCGACGAGCACGCGACAATCTTCAAAGCCGCAGTTCATGCCCTGACCATAAAACGGAACAATGGCATGCGCCGCATCACCAATAAGAGCAACGTTATTCGACACCCACGGATAACACTTCACCGTCACGAGCGACGATTCCGGATTCGTGAAGTAGTCGTCCACAATCGTTGGCATCATAGCAACAGCATCTGGGAATTGTTCGTTGAAGAACGCAGCCACTGACTCGCGCGTGGTGAGCTCTGCAAACGAAGGAGATCCGTCGTGTGCAAAGAATAACGTACAGGTAAAACTGCCATCGAGGTTCGGCAACGCAATCATCATGTAGGAGTGTCGAGGCCAAATATGCAAGGCATGCTTCTCGATGCGAAAGCCACCATCTGCCGCTGCGGGAATGTGCAATTCCTTGTAGCCGTGTTGCAGATACGACTGTTCGTAGTTGAACCGATCAAGAAACTGCATACGTCCGCGAACCGCACTGAAGGCCCCATCCGCGGCAATCAAGAGGTCAGACGTGATAGTAGTCTGTTCTCCGCTCTCCACATGTTCGAAGGTTACTGAGGGGGCGGCAAGGTTCACGTCGACGCATCGTTGCTGAAACGAAATCGTCACGCCATTGCGTTCTGCGAGAGTGAGGAGCGACGCATTGAGTTCGCCACGAGAGACGGAGTTGATGGCCTGTTCGCCAACGCCATACGGTGCGTAGGTCTGGTTGCCGTGAACGTCGTGCATCATGCGACCATTCATTGGAATGGCGATCTCGCGAATGTCGTTGGCAATGCCTGCAAGTTCGAGTGCACGTAGTCCACGGTCGGACAATGCAAGATTGATAGACCTACCCGCGCTGATGGTTGCTTCGCGCATATCAGGTCTGCGCTCTACCACATGTATGCTATGTCCGCGCTTCGCCAACAACACCGCCAGCAAACATCCAACAGGTCCGCCGCCAACAATCGTAATCGTCTTCATGGTTACATCTCGATAAGAGGAGTGAAAATCGGATCGCGCATTTCGAATGTGCTCGATGCAGATGATGCAGCGATGATCCATTCCGTGCACGTGCGCGGTGTTCGAACGCGGGCAACATTCGTGCAGCCCATGATAACCGTACACCACACGCCATCGTTCACTATGCGCAGTGGCTTTGGTGATGATTGGGCGCCTTCGGCACCAACAAACACCTTGCCATCCGGTGTCGTAACCGTGGTGACGTCGTTCGTGATCTCTATGCGAATGCCACTGTCGGCGCGCATCTGCATACCATACGGTGTGGCTCGCGTAAAGACAGTAACCGTGCCGCCCTTGCTAAGTGTGAGCTCGGTAGAGAACGTACCATCCGTAAGGCCGGGCACACGAAGCGCAACGGCAGACGTGTCGTGTGTACCCACCACGTTGGGCTCATGAATGGCAACGGCATGTCGGTCGCGCAGAACACGTCCCTCCACAGGATAGTACGAGTTCTCGTGCAGTTTGAAACTGTTCGGATCTCCGCATCCCATCAAAAGCGTACACGCGAACACTCCAACGATGTAGAGCTTACTCATGAGGATAGTTCTTGTCGTAGCGAAGCTCGTCGCGGTGGAAGATCTTGTCGAACAATCCGGCTCCGATTCCAAGATAGAAGCCACTGAAAATTAGGGAGTTGCCAGGAACTGTTCCAGAGTCGAATCCTGCCTTACTGCCCGTTTCTCCGTTGGCATACCCCGCGACAAACTGAATAGTGGTATTGTCGCCCACAGGAAACGCAATCCGTGCACCCACGTGGGCAAACTGCGACGGCGTGTAGTTGTACTCAACAAATGGTTCAACGGCAATGTTGTTTGAGAACAAGTTGAACCAACCGCTAAGGCGAATCGGCAACACGCCAATTCCAAATCCCGTGGCGCCTAACATCACACCGTTGAACAGCGACGTACCAATGGCAACGTGATAATCAAGGAATGGCAATGCCAACATTGCCGTTCCTACGCGTGCTGTAAAGCCCGTGAGTTTACTTGCATTATCACCCGTTTTCTCGGGAGAGAAGAGTGAAGCAACTTGATTGCTTGCGCCGATGAGATTGAATTGCACCAGACCAATCTCCCACGCGGAGTGCTCGTGATACTTCCATTCGGTTTCTGTTTCTTCTTGTCTGTTGAGGAAGTCGAAGGTGGTAAAGCCAAGACCCAAGTATGGGAACGAGACAAAGCCACTCGAGTATCCGGAGCCAACTCCCGCCAGCCCCTGCATTCCAAATGCATAGCCAGCATAGGCACGGAAGTTCAAGCCACCAATACTGCCAATCTCGAGAGCAACGTTCGGGTTCACATACTGTGAAGTAAATGCAGAGAACTCCATACTCGGCGTCAGCGAGATGTAGGGGATTTTGTCGCGAAGTCGGAATCGCTTCTTAATCGAGAGTACACCAACACCCGTTAACTGATGCTCTGCCGAAGCGTCTGGTTGCAAGAGTTCGAAGGCCGTGATGCCCCACGACCAATCGGGATCGTCGTCAAACCATCGGAGTCGCCATTCAGCTATGCCGAATCGATAGATGCCACCGACGAAGATAGGCGATGTTGTCGTGTCTGTTGGACTTTTGAAAAAGTACTCATCGATATCGAATTGAATACCAAAGATGCCCCGATTCAATGCGTGTCCACCCTGACCCGAGAAGGCCAATCCTACGGATTCAAAAAGTGCGAGGCGAATAAAATTCGGATACTCGCGCGTCACAATGCTGTCGTGCTGCAACACATTACGGTCGTACGAAATCACACGCGACGAAGGATAGATCACGCCGTTATCTCTGTCACCGGGCGCATTCTGCACGCGTTCTGTGACAACTGTGTCGTGCTGCGTAATTGTGTGCACGTCCTTCTCCGTTCGTGTGAACGAAGAGCATCCCACTAGTGCACTCATGATAAGTGCACCAACAACAAAGAGTATGCGGTGTTGCATCATGATTAGTCGATCGAGATAATGTCTACAAGTGTTGCGGGCGTACCGATGCGACACCGAGGTGTAGCCGTAGAATCCAATCGAATGCGAAGTGTAGCCTTTGCGTCTTGTCTGCGCACTTTCCGAACAATCGACTCTTCGCCACCCATCTGATAGAACTTCTTGTCGGCAACCTTCGTGCCCACTTCAATCACCCAACATTCATCACCCCCTACCACCTTATTCATCACACCCGAGACAACAACAGTGCCCTCGGTATTCACTGCAGTTGCGCAACCAACAAGGACAAGGAGGGCGGCAAGGAAGAATGGAATGAGTTTGTTCATGCGAAGTGGACCGTAAGAGTGACAAGATTTTCGAGTGTTGCGATAGCCGTATCACCAGCATGCAGTTGTGCTACACCTTCCGGTGTTCCCGTAAAAATACAATCGCCGCGGCGCAGCGTGAAGACAGTGCTCACGTACGAGATCAACTCGTTCACGCTTCGCTCCATGTGTGATGTGCTTCCGAACTGACGTGCTTCGTTGTTGACGCTGAGGGTAAAGGCAAGCGGACCCGTATGTAACGTCCCGCGCGGTACAATTCGTGATACTGGTGCAGAGTGCTTCCATCCTTTGGCAACAGCCCATGGCTCGCCGCGCTGCTTCGCGCCTTGCTGCACGTCGCGTGCCGTAAGATCGAGTCCAATGCCGTATCCCGCAATCAGCGATGGCGCATCATGTGCCGATACGTTCTCTCCGTCTGCTCCGATCACCACCACAAGTTCAACTTCATGATGCACGTTCTGCGAGAACGATGGCAGCGCAACCGTGCTGCCATCTTCCGCATAGGCGGCCGGTGGCTTGAGAAACACGATTGGATCTTCCGGCACCGGTGCATTCATTTCGCGTGCATGCGCTGCATAGTTGCGACCAATGCAGTACATCGTTCCTATCGGTAGTGTGCTACCATCGATGAACGTCCACATCATTCGTCCTTCTTTGGCTTTGGCAGATCTGCCGGAGAACGTTCCGGTTCGATTTCAACAGGAGGCTTGTCGGGCGGAACTTCAGTCGGCGGATTCACCATCACATCAACACCTACGGTGTCGGCACTGTCTGCCTTCATATCAAAGTGGATCGATGAATATCCGAGAGCAAGGTTGCTGTAGACCTTCGACATAAGTCTACCCCATATCGGTGCTGCCGCCCTGCCACCTTGCCCATAGTCTCCCGTGAATTGCACACGTCTGTCGTCAAAGCCCACCCACACGCCCGCCACCAATTGCGGAGTGTAACCCACAAACCATGCATCTGCGAAATCGTTGGTGGTTCCCGTTTTGCCGGCTGCATCTCCGCGATAGAATTTGCGAATGCTCGACGCGGTGCCTCCATCTACAACGCCGCGCATGATGCTAATCATGTTGCGCGCAACGTTCGGATTCATGGCATCGGTTACCGTGGTGGGAAGTCGGGCCTCATACAACACGTTGCCCATGCGATCTTCGATGCGCGTGATATACGATGGCGGTACGCTCACACCATGATTCACAAACGCGCCGTACGCATCCGTCATTTCCAATGGTGTTACTTCTACTGCTCCAAGGGCTATGGAAGGAACAGGGTGGAGAGGGGATTGAATGCCAAGACGCTGACATAGCGCCACAACTTTTGAAGGCGATGTATGCTCCGTGATCAGTCGCGCAGCAACCGTATTCACAGAGAACTTCAGTGCGGCGCGCAAGGCCATCGGTCCGCCCGTCTTACTCGCGCCACTCGGCGACCAAATCTCACCCGACGACAATTGATACGTGAACGGTCCACTCTCGATCTCTGTATCAGGAGTAAGTCCATCTTCAAACGCAGATGCATACACAAACGGCTTGAACGACGAGCCTGGCTGACGTCGAGCCTGCGTTGCATGATTGAAGGAATACCGCGCCGTAGGGTTCAGTTTCATGCTCTGTGGCGATGCGCCCACCATGGCAAGAATGGCGCCCGTGCGTGGATCCATCACAACAACAGCGGCCTCGATCGTCGTGGCGTCACGCTTGACGGAATCCACAAAGGCACGGTTCTTCTTCAGTCGTTCTGCTACTCGTGTGCGCTCGGCTCCACGCGCTGCGATGTAGGCGGGGGTTGCACGTACTGCACGGTCGAGCAGTTGATTGATGAGCTGCCAACGACCCTTCCACGACCAATTGCGTTCGAAGAGTTGTTGATACGTGGCAAGGTGCTCGGCAACAGCATCATTTGCTGCACGCTGAATGCCAGAGTTCAACGTGGTGTGAATGATAAGTCCGTCGCGATACAAATCGTGGTCTTGAAGTTTTCCATTTGCAACATTGCCTCTGCTGAGCTGCTGACGGATAACCTCTACAAAGTGCGGTGCAATGCCGCGAGAGATCGAAGCAGGTGTTGGATGTGCAAGCGGCTCTGCTGTTGCTGCTGCCCATTGATCGCCTGTCAAGTAGCCTTCGTCTGTCATCATTGTGAGAATGAGATTCCGTCGAGAGATGCCCGCGCTATCGTTACTGTTGTACTTCTCCGGTGCCTTGAACAACCCTACGAGATAGGCGCACTCTGCGGCGGAAAGATTGATGGCCTGCTTGTTGAAGTAGACCTGCGATGCCACTTGAATACCGTAGGCGCCTCTGCCGTAATAGACCGTGTTTGCATACAGCTCGAGAATCTCGTGCTTTGTGTACGTGCGTTCAATCTGCACGGCCGTCCACGCCTCACGGATTTTGCGCGACAAAGTTTGTTCTTGTGTGAAGTACAGATTGCGAGCGAGCTGTTGGGTGATTGTCGACGCGCCCTCTTTTGCACGGAAGGCAAACACGTTCTTGAACGCGGCCTTTACAATGCGCATCGAGTGGACGCCCCAGTGACTGTAGAACGTGCGGTCTTCTGTGGCGATAAGGGCGTTGACAAAGTTTTTCGGAATGGAATCAAATGGAATGTAGGTGCGACGTGTAGTAGCAAAATGTTCAAGCAACACTCCGTCTGCAGAAAACACTTGTGTTGCGAGGTCTTGCTTCGGATGCTCGAGCTGAGCAAGCGTTGGCATTGTGTCGTCGTTCACCACAGCAAGGGCATACACAACAACGATCAGCACCACCAGGCCGGTGGCTATGGCAGCATACTTCAGCGTTTGATATGGCGTAAAGCGTTTCATTTAACGAAGCACCTTGACAAGTTCTACGCGGCGGGCGCGCTTTCTCCAAACGTCTTGCGCCTCGTTGTGACGTCGTGCAGGCAAGAGCGACTCGCCGGCAGTACGTCCTTCCAGCAACTCACGCGATACACCGCGCTTTACCAATTCTGCAATCACAAAGTCCACTCGATTCTTTCCAAGCGTGAGGTTCGATGCCGTTGTGCCAACCTCGTCGGTATGACCTATCAAGACAAGTCTCTGCAAGCGGTTTCCACTCATCGAGATATTCGCCGCGATCAAGTCCAGCGATGACTGCCACGATGTATTCGTTTCTACACCATTCGAGTCGAGCGTGTTCGGATACGGATCGCTAAACACATTCGTTGGAAAGTTGATGCGCAAGTAAAACGTGAGCGGTATCTCGAATTGCTTTACGGAGATCACGCTGTCTTTCATTTCGGCTGGTATGGTAACTATCTGCGAGTCAAAGAACAAATCGGTGGACTGAGCGCTCAGTTCCACGTTCGCACCTGTTGGTACTTTTATCGAATAGTTTCCGCTCGCATCTGTCTTGGTAGTGTTCACGCGTTGCGGTGTGTTCACGTCGTGCGCTTGCACGTCTGCGTGTGCCACGGGTGTGTTCGACTTCTCCATCACCACCGTTCCTTGCAGCGTTGCAGAGTCGGGCGCAACCGAATCGTCAGGAAGTGGTTTCATCATCGTGGGCACAACCACCGCAGCCGTTGCGATCTCGCGCTTCTTCTCGCGAGGCTTGCCCATAGATGCGCCTTCTACGCGGTGCAGCACCCAGATGTCGAACGTGCGTTGTTGATTCGAAGAATAATACAGTGGCCATTCAGATTTGCCGTTCGGAATATAGGGGAACATCTCGTCGGACCGTGTGTTCACGGGCGCTCCGATGTTGCGTGCGTCGTAGGCAACGGTCATGCTTGACCCGCGTGCATCGATTGATGTGCGAAAAATGTCGTAGCCGCCAACTGTCTCACGTCCAGAAGAAGAGAACAGCAACGTTGTATCGCCGTGGGCGAGAAACGGCGACAGTTCATCGCACGGTGTATTCACACGGTCGCCCATGTTTACAGGAGCAGACCATCCCGACGGAGTTTTGCGACTATACCACAGATCTGTTCCGCCCATGCCGCCTTCCCTATCCGATGCAAAAATCATCAGCGATCCATCGCGCGACGTGGTTGGTTGTGCGTCCCAAAAAACGGGAACGTTGACGGGTGCGGTCAGTACGTCGTCCACCACGAGCTCGTCGTTCACCACGGTGGCTGTGGCGATCGATGCGTCGCCCATGATATCTGCGCTGCGCACCACAGACATGAAGCGTTTGTCGGAAGAGCGGGCAGGCACGCGCGACACGGAATCCACCATCGTGCGTTCAACGGTCATGTACTGATCGTGCGCCATGTTCACGCCCCACAAAACAACGTCGACGTTGCCTGCGGGCATCAGGGCAAACTCATCTTCGCGCGAGTTCGCGCCACGCACAACGTTAATTTTCCAATGTGTATCTGGTGCGAGTATTCCGCCGGACGTTGTGTCTACGTCTACGCGTTCTAGTCGAAGGGGAGAGCAGGAGGGCGGCGGGGGAGGAGGCGGACAGCCTTGAAAGGCGCGCTTGGCGGGCCGGGGAGAGCAGGACGTGAGAAGGATCACGGCAAGTGCAAGGACACCACGAAGCATAGACCTCATGTTCGAGGATCTCCAAACGTGCGTTCTAATGTAATTGCGTGCTTCAGCATACCCTGATACCTTGCGTCCGAGATCTCGATGGCGCCAAGTGATTGCGTGTGATCGTTGATGTACTGTGTATCGAGCAATACAAAGTCTTGTTGTTGTAGCGCGGCAATCAAATGCACAAAGGCAACCTTCGATGCATTTGATACGTGAGAGAACATAGACTCGCCAAAGAAGGCCCCGCCAATGCTCACGCCATAGAGTCCGCCCACCAACGTATCGTCCTGCCACGCCTCTACAGAATGTGCGTGTCCGAGCTCGTGCAATTCGCAATACGTTTCTACGATTTCCGGACTGATCCACGAGTCTTCTCGTAGGGCGCAGGCCGTGATCACTTCTTCGAATTGCGTGTCGAACGTGATATCGAATGGCTTTCGTTGTACGAGCTGCTTCAACGACCGTGCAATATGCACACGATCGAGGGGGATTATGGCACGAGGGTCGGGTCGGTGCCACACAATCCGCTCTGTTGGCGGCTCCGCCATCGGAAAGTAGCCGTTCTCGTAACCAATTATAACAACCGTTGGAAGCAACATTTCCGAAAACTACGGAGCCGTGTCGAATTCAAGGTGTGCGGTCGGCGAAGGGTTGACGTGTGCTTCCTGTACGGTACCGTATTCGTCGTTCTCGGTAGGCTCCCACCGCATGCACAATTGTGTTTGTCTAGATCTGCAGCACACCGCAAAAATCTACCTCGGTGTTATCGTGCAACGGGAACCGAAACAACGCGCTCACCAATGTGCACGCGCAGGAAGTAGGCGCCGGCAGGGCGGCCATGCAGAAGTGTGGCAAGCTCATAGCGAACAGTACCGGACTCTGCTTGTGTTGCAGCAACTGCCGGCCATTGCCTACCGTCAACCGTTGCGACGTCGACGGATACCAATGCAGGTGCAACTACCGTTACTTCAAGTTGATCGCTGACAATGCGTGCAGTACTCTCGGCTGCAGCATCAGGCGTGTCGTCTTCAACACCTACCGACTGATCAAACGTGATCACCATCATCCGGCCGTCAGTGGGTGATCCTCCCGTGAGTGCCATGTCCGGTTTGCCATCACCAGTTTGATCATTGATAACCACAAGGCCGGCAACTGGTTGAATACCTGTACCTGTAGGAATGAACCGTGCAAAGGGAGTGGTGATGTTGTCGGCATAGCAGTAGCACGTGCCGCGGTAGCTCGTGATACCAATCACTGGCACA
>JBBRES010000052.1:0-13159 GCA_038202665.1 Kapaibacterium sp. (SeqCode)
ATGCGGATGAGAGTGGTCTTTCCTGCGCCATTTGGGCCAAGAAGACCAAAAATCCGACCCTTTTCTACGCTACACGATAGGTGATCATTCGCTGCGTAATCGCCAAATCGTTTGACGACGTTCTTGATGTCTAGAAATGCCATGAGGCAAACTTCGTAGATTTGCAGCACTTTTTGCGGAAAGACTGATCGGAGTTCGTATGAGACCGTTTCGAGAGGTGTGGCAGTCGACAATTTTCACAAAGTGGGTAATGGCCATCACGGGCCTCCTCATTGTGGGATTTCTCCTTGGTCACTTGTCGGGTAACATGTTGATGTTCCTGGGACAGGAACACATGAACGAGTATGGAGTAGAGCTGCGGTCGCTCCTCCATGGGGCGGGTATATGGGTGGTGCGACTCGGACTCGTGGCCATTTTCTGCCTCCATATCCTTTCCGCCCTCAAGCTTTCTGGTCGTAACCGCAAAGCGCGCCCCACGCGCTATGCAAAGGTGACGCCGCAAGAGTCTACACTGGCGGGGCGCACCATGCTCCTGTCTGGCTTGCTCTTGCTCGCCTACATCCTGTACCACCTTGCGCACTTCACGTGGGGCATCGTACATGCAGATTTCTATGCCCACAATGTTGGCTATGAATACACACTTGCGAACGGCCACGTTGTGCCTGATGTGTACAAAATGGTGGTGAACAGCTTCCAGCAGCCCCTAATCGCTGTACTCTATCTTGTGGCCATGGTCTTCACAGGATTGCACATGAACCATGCCATCGGCAGTGCGTTGCAAACGCTCGGACTCACAAATCATCGGCTTGTGCCGGTGCTACGTAAGGCCGGCGTCGGACTGTCCATCATCATTGCCGCCGGCTTCAGTGCCGTGCCGATCTCCATTCTCATCGGCATTGTGAAATAAGAAGCAACGAAGGAACAGCACCTATGAAATTCGACGCACATATTCCAGATGGCCCCATCGAACAGAAGTGGGACAAGTACATCGCCGATAGTAAGCTCGTGAATCCTGCCAACAAGCGAAAGTTTTCTGTGCTTGTGGTTGGTACGGGACTTGCAGGAGCTGCCGCTGCTGCCACGCTGGCGGAACTTGGCTATAACGTGCACGCCTACACGTATCACGATAGCGCGCGGCGCGCGCATTCGATTGCCGCGCAAGGTGGTATCAATGCTGCCAAGAACTATCAGAACGACGGCGATTCGGTATGGCGACTGTTCTACGACACGGTCAAAGGCGGAGACTTTCGGGCACGCGAGGCGAATGTGTATCGACTTGCTCACGTAAGCACGAGCATAATCGACCAGTGTGTAGCGCAAGGTGTGCCATTTGCCCGTGAGTACGGTGGCTATCTCTCGAATCGTTCGTTTGGTGGCGCACAAGTATCGCGAACGTTCTACGCGCGAGGACAAACGGGACAGCAGCTTCTTATCGGTGCCTACCAAGCGCTCAGTCGGCAAGTTGGCTTGGGCACGGTCACGCTGCACACGAAGAAAGAAATGATGGACCTTGTTGTTGTGAACGGCAAGGCGCGAGGAATTGTAACACGCGACATGAATTCTGGAGAAATCGAATCGCACATGGCCGACGCTGTGATCTTGGCAACAGGCGGATACGGAAACGTCTTCTACCTTTCGACAAATGCCAAGGCCTGTAACGTTACGGCTACGTACCGCGCCTACAAGAAGGGCGCGTTGTTTGGCAATCCATGCTACACGCAGATTCACCCAACATGCATTCCGGTAAGCGGAGACTATCAGTCGAAACTCACATTGATGTCTGAGTCGTTACGAAACGACGGACGTATTTGGGTCCCGAAGGAAAAGGGTGACGCGCGTACTCCCGATCAGATTCCGGAGAGCGACCGAGATTACTATCTCGAGCGCAAGTATCCGTCCTATGGGAACCTGTCACCACGCGACATAGCATCGCGTGCCGCTAAACAAGTGTGCGATGAAGGACGAGGAGTTGGTCCGGGTGGTTTGGGCGTGTATCTCGACTTTGCAGACGCGATTCAACGCCTTGGTCAGCCCAAGATCGAAGAGCGTTATGGCAACCTTTTCGAAATGTATGAGCGCATCACCGGAGAAAACCCCTATGCGGTCCCCATGCGCATCTATCCCGCAGTGCACTACACTATGGGCGGTCTGTGGGTAGACTACAACCTGATGTCGAATCTCCCCGGACTGTTTGTCCTAGGAGAGGCGAACTTCTCAGATCACGGAGCGAATCGACTAGGGGCGTCCGCACTTATGCAGGGTCTGGGTGACGGTTACTTTGTGATTCCGTACACCATAGGCGGATACTTCGCTGAGAGTGTATTTGAATCAGTGAGTTCCGAGTCACCAGAGGCGAAGCAGGCGGTAGCAGAGGCCGCCGAGCGAGTCAAGAAGCTTCTTGGTATCAAAGGAAAGCGCACCCCCGCATCCTTCCACCGTGAACTCGGAAAGATCATGTGGGACCTGTGCGGAATGGCTCGTACAGAAGCAGGTTTGAAAGAGGCACTCGTGAAGATTCCAAAACTTCGTGAAGAGTTCTGGAAGGATCTGCTTGTTCCGGGAACAGGTGAAGAGCTGAATCAAACGCTCGAGCATGCAAATCGTGTTGCAGACTTTATGGAATTCGCAGAGTTGATGGTAACGGACGCATTGCATCGTAATGAGTCGTGCGGTGGCCACTTCCGCGTGGAGTATCAAACCGAAGATGGAGAGGCGCTTCGTAACGACGAAGATTTTGCCTATGTGGCGGCATGGGAATTCAACGGTGTTGGCGTCGCGCCAACGCTGCACAAGGAAGAACTGACCTTCGATAATGTTCACCTCGCAACGAGGAGCTATAAGTGATGAATCTACGACTCCACATTTGGCGCCAGGCCGGACCCTCTGTAGAGGGCTCGCTCAAGGCATACGACGTGAACAATGTTTCAGAGCACATGAGCTTCTTGGAAATGCTCGATGTGCTCAATGAAGACCTCATTGGCAAAGGGGATTCGCCAGTAGCATTCGATCATGATTGTCGCGAAGGAATCTGTGGCTCGTGCAGCATGGTTGTGAATGGCATGCCCCACGGACCCGAGCGTAAGACGACCGTGTGCCAATTGCACATGCGCAAGTTCAAGGATGGCGACGAGATATACATTGAACCATGGCGCGCTTCAGCATTCCCTGTCGTGCGAGATCTCGTGGTAGACCGCGGTGCCTTCGACCGGATCATCCAAAAGGGTGGCTTCGTTTCTGTAAACACTGGAAACGCGCAAGACGGAAATGCTATCCCTATTGCAAAAACCGATGCAGAACATGCGATGGACGCCGCGGCGTGTATCGGCTGTGGAGCATGTGTGGCGGCTTGTCCGAATGCCTCTGCGATGCTCTTTGTTGCCGCGAAAATCGGTCACCTTGCCTCCTTACCACAAGGACAGGCTGAGCGTGATAGCCGTGCTCGCGATATGGTCTTGCAAATGGACACGGAAGGGTTTGGTTCGTGCACCAACCACTACGAATGCGAAGCAGCGTGTCCGAAGGGCATCAGTGTTGAGTTTATAGCGCAAATGAATCGCGACTTCGTTATGGCCTCATTAAAGGGATAGCGCGCGGATCATTTCTTTTACGGCTTCTGAAAGTCCGATGAAGGCGGCACGGCTGATAAGGGCGTGGCCGACGCTGATTTCTTCGATCTCTGGGATCGTACAAATTGGGCCGACATTTCGAACGTCGAGTCCATGTCCGGCAGTAACAACAAGTCCAGCTTGTGCGGCATATTCCGCCGCCACGCGCAGGCGCGTGAGCTGCGCTTCCGCCTCGATGCGCGTGCGCGCATTGGCATACGTACCTGTATGCAATTCGATGATGTCGATGTTTGCTCGCAGGCATGCGTCGATCTGCACTTGCTCCGGTTCAACAAAGAAGCTCACGAGAATTCCTTTCGAATGCATGGCCGAGGCCACGTCGGTAAGGAAGTGCACATGATGGGCAGCGTCAAGGCCGCCTTCTGTTGTGAGCTCTTCACGTTTCTCAGGAACGATGGTCACGAGGTCCGGAATAATATCTAACGCGACAGCGATAATCGACTCTGTGGCCGCCATTTCGAGGTCAAGCTTTGTTGTGACCACATCACGAAGAACGCGTACATCTCGATCGTTCACATGTCTGCGGTCTTCACGTAAGTGGCACACAATGCCCGACGCACCGGCGATCTCTGCGATCACGGCAGCGTGAACCGGGTCAGGTTCAAGGCCTCCACGGGCTTCGCGGAGGGTTGCAATGTGGTCGATATTCACAGCTAAACGCGGCATTGTTACCTTTCTGTAACCAAAGACTTGAACAGAGTATGTTCCTCCGATAGAACGTCGCGAATTTACGTCGTTCTACGGCGTGATTCCAGTCTAATTGCGGTTTTGAACCAAACGGAGGAAGAGTGGGCCAGTTTACTCGTTTTCGAAATGTAATGATTTGCGCGTTGCTGGTCTTGACCGGCTTTGTTACATCATTCTCGGCAACAATACCGGGGAATGCGCGCATCACTGGATTTCAATCAAATGCTGGTCAGTGGCCTTCGCATGTGTTGTTTCTTGCCAAGTCGCAAGGCGTAGACGTTTGGATCACACGAACAGGAATGATTTTCGATCAGCATCAAATCGATGCGGCTCAGAACGTCACGGGTCAGGCCATCCATACCACATGGGTTGGCGGGGCAACCAACGTTACTGTTGAGCCTTCGAATCCTCTGCATACAATTTCGTATTTCACTGGAATTCAAAACGGCACGGCTCCGATCTCTACTGTGTACGACGTTGTTCGCTTGCGTGGTGTCTACCCTGGTATCGACATTGTGTACAGAACCGTCGATGGCAAAGTTCGTTACGACTTTGATGTACACGCAGGTGCAGATGCATCGTTGATCGCAATGTCGTGGAAGGGTGAACACGGAATGCAGTCCAAGGATGCATGGTTACGTCTTGCTACCTTTGGCAACTTCGAAGATGGTGTGGTGATCGATGAACTTGCAGCGTTTCAGTCGGGCTCTTCACGGGTGCCTTGTGCGTTCAACGTAACGCGAAACGGCAAGGAGCATCGCGTTTCGTTCGACGTGGGTGCCTACGATCGTTCGAAGCCACTTACGATCGATCCCATTGTCTATTCTTCCTACTATGGCGGCGACGGTGATGATCGCATTACCGGCATGAAGGTACTACCGAATGGAGACGTTGTCTACGTTGGGTACACACTCTCGACCTCTGTTCCAAGTATAGCTGGTGGGTATCAAACCTCGGTAGTAGGCGGACAAGAATCGTTCGTCGTGGTGATGGACAAGAAGTTGAGTCGCATCAAGGCCTTCTCCTACTTGAGTGGTGGCAATGACGACCGCGCCAAGAGCGTTGCCGTAGATGCAAACGGTGGTATCTATGTTGTTGGAGAAACGCTTTCTCCAAATTTCCCGTCCACAATTAGTTCATTTGGCCAAGCGTATTCGGCTGGAGTAGATGGTTTCGCTACGAAGTTGTCTACAGACCTGAAGAAACTTGAATACAGTGGATTCATTCGCGGGAATAAAGACGAAAACGTGTATGCCTGTGACGTGGATGGGTTGTTCAATTTGTTTGTCTGCGGTAGCACAAACTCTACGCTCAACTTCCCAACTACCAATGCATACAAGAAAACCAATCTTGGTCAAACAGATGCATTCTTGAGTAAGATTGGACCAACGGGTGCAGTCTTTGCTTTTTCTACCTATTACGGCAGTGAGGGCAATGATATTTTCTGGGGCGTGCATGCCGATCCTTCGGGCTCTGTGTATGTAACTGGTTCGACTACCTCGCCGAATTTCGAATACGCTCCAGTTCCTCCGAAAATCGGGAAGCCACCCCGTGAAGACCTCTCGAAGACTCCTTACGACCGCACGTTCAATGGTGGGAATACGGATGCCGTATGCTGCAAGTTCGGCCCTGATGGTGGCGGACCAATCTATGCCACCTTCTTTGGTGGTGCTGGAGACGATGTTGGGAAGGGTCTGTTCGTTGATGAGCTCGGGCGATGCTGGATCGTTGGCGAGACAACGTCAACAGATATCCCTGCGCAAATTGGATTTCAACAATCGCGCGCAGGGAAGATCGACCTGTTCTATGCTGGATTCACGGAAGACGGCAAGGGATTGAGTGGCGCGTCGTACTTCGGTGGTACTGGCGACGACATTGTTTTATGGGTGGATCACGATAAGAACTTCAATGCTGTTGTTGGCGGAACGACTACCTCTGGCGATTTGCCGATCAAGGGCACTGGTACAACTGGTCTGCGGCAAGGACCCACAGATGGATTTGTTGCTACGTGGACGTTAACCTCGGTAGTGTACTGCGATTTGATTGGCGGCAGAAAGTCTGATGTGATTTCGGCTGTTGACATCGATGCGAATGGCGACATTTACTATTGCGGCTACACAGATTCGGACGCAATGATTATGCGTGATTCTGCTGTACAGGTTGGTTATCGTGGTGGTGTCAATGATGGCTTCATGGGCAAGATTGCCATGGGCATCATGGATCTTTCAACACCAGATGGTGGTGAGTCATTCTGCACTGGTGTGAATTCTACGATTGCATGGGCGACAACCGATATCGCAGCGATTGAAAAATTCTATATCGAAGTGTCACCTGATAGTGGCGGTACTTGGACAACCATTGCCAAAGATCTTACTGTTCGTAACTACGTTTGGAAGCCGACTGCTGCGTTCCCCGCTGGCAACAAGTACCTTGCGCGTGTGACTGGCGAACGTGGCCACGTTTCTCGAAGCGCGAACACGTTCAGTGTATCGAGTCCTCCTGCGATTACCAAACAGCCTGACGGCGTTGGTGGTTGTGACGGAAAGTCGGTCACGATGGTTGTCGAAGCATCAGGCGCTGCATTGAAGTATCAATGGAAGTTCAATGGAACTATACTCAATGGCGCAACCAATCCGAGCTATACAATCTTGTCATTGAACGCAGCCACGTCAGGGAAGTACGACGTGACGATCACTGGTTCATGCAATCCGCCGGTATCTAGTAGAGTGATGACGGTGAGCGTAGTAGCCCCAACGGCGATTTCCCAACAGCCAAGCGGCTTGTCGGTCGAAGCCAAGAAGTTGTTCAAACTTAGCGTTGCGGCTGTTGGCGACTCTCTGAAGTACCAATGGAAACTCAATGGCTCTGCGATTCCAGCTCCAACAGGAACAAAGGCAGACTATATGATTGCAAGCGCATCACTGTTGATGCCGGCGGCTATACCTGCGATGTGGTTGGAACATGTGGAACCGTAACGTCCAACACTGCCGAAGTAGTGGTTACTCCTTCGACAGGTGTGCAAGAAGAATTGCCTTCGTCATCTTTCCGTGTGTTGGGGCCTGTCCCAGCAACTCACTCCGTGTCTGTGATGCTCGCCGACGAACTTGGTGACAACAGCACGATTTCGCTTTTTGACGTTCAAGGACTTCCTGTGCTTACGATGTCGATTGAAAGTAACGCTCGCGTGCTCTCAATTCCCGTGCAGGATCTTGCCGTTGGATCGTATTCGATTCAACTTCGCACGTCAAAAGGATATGCTCGTGGTCGAATCGTTGTCGTTCGGTAAAAGGTGTAGTGTTATCACAACATGATATCTTATTTTGTTGAGATGAAAAACGCCCTCCTTCTTTCGCTAATTCTCATGACGGGTGCTGCGTGGCTTCATGCCACGCAACACCCGTCCGGCTTTGTTGCAAACCGTGGTCAATGGCCAAGTCATGTGCTGTTGTATGCACGCTCGGAAGGTCTGGATGTGTGGGTGACGAACACCGGCATGGTGTACGACCAACATCGCTTCGATGCAGCTACGTCTACCGTGCAGGGACACGCCGTCGAATGTACTTGGCAAGGTCCAAGTCACACCCCCTCACTCGTCACCCCATCACCAACGTCGTCCGTTGCGTATATCTCTATGCGTGACGGTTCGACCCAGACGATCGATGCACCAGTATTTCCAACAGTACGCTTGGTGAACGTCTATGACCGCGTAGACGTTGTGTTGAGCGTTGTGGACGGACGTGTTCGTTACGATTTGGACGCACGTCGTGGAGCTGAAATCGCTGCCATCGGTATGTCGTATCGTGGTGGGACGAACATGGTGGTTTCACCCACGTCGATCTCCATTCCAACGGCGCTCGACGCGACCGGGATTACCATCGATCGCCTTGCCGCCCTCCAGCATGGAACGATGCTTCCGTTGCCGTGCACCTTTGAACAGCGAGGTGCCGACCGTTCAACAGTTTCGTTCGCGCTAGCCGCATCGACGAAGGATCACGGCGTTACGATCGACCCAACAGTCTACTCCTCCTACTACGGCGGAGACAATGATGATCGCATTGCAGGGCTAAAGCTTACAGCGAGTGGCGACGTTGTTGTTGTTGGTCAAACAATGTCGTCGTCAATTCCTATGGTACCCGGCGGATATCAGACCTCAGGAAAAGGCGGACAAGACGCATTTGTTGCCATCCTCGATAAAAAGCTTCACACGGTCAAGAGTTTCACCTATCTGAGCGGTGGTAACGACGATCGTGCACGAGGGCTTACGTTGGATGCCGCGGGAAACATTTATGTGATTGGCGAAACGTTGTCGAGTGACTTTCCAGTCACGTCAGGATCTGCCGGACAGGTCTATTCCTCATCCATCGACGGCTTCGTTGTCAAGCTTTCACCAGATGCGAAGAAGCTTTTGTTGGGAATGTTCATCACTGGCAACAGGGAAGACCTTCCCATGGCTGTTGCGCTCGACGGCGACAACAACATCTTCGTCGTCGGGGGGACAACATCAACAGCAAGCTTCCCAACTTCGAACGCTTACAAGAAGACGAACGGTGGACAGCAAGACGGCTTCGTCATGAAGATTGTGGCTTCTGGCGCAGCGTATGCGTTCTCGAGCTACTATGGTAACGAGGGCGTAGATTACTTTACTGCTGTAGCAGTAGATGGCTCTGGCGCTCCGTATATCACTGGATACACATCGTCTTCAAATTTTGAAACCGCGCCAAAACCAAGTTTCTGGAGTTCCGGTCGGAAACCCTACGACCCTTCCTACAACGGCGGTGCGAGTGATGCCTTCTGCATGAAGTTTGGTGAGGATGGATCTGGTCCTCGGTATTGCACCTTTTTTGGCGGACTCGGTGAAGAACTGGGCAAAGGTGTGTACGCAGATGAGCTCGGCAGATGCTGGATTGTTGGAGAGACGAATTCCACGGACCTTCCGGCAACAACCGGCTTCCAACAGTCGCGGGCTGGTTTGCGCGATGTGTTCATGGCCGGATTCTCACCTGACGGAAAAGAGCTCTTGGGTGCGACGTACTTCGGTGGCACAGGAGACGAACAAGTGTTTTGGATGCAGAAGGATGCTGCGAATAATGCCGTCATCGGTGGCAGCACGACGTCGATCGATTTCCCAAGTAAGGGAACGGGCTCGAGTGCCCAACGGCAGGGGACATCCGACGGTTTTATTGCATCGATTAACTACACTTCAAACAATTATGCAGACGTGATTAGTGGTTCGAAGGCAGATGCCATCGTTACCGTTGATGTCGATCCCAAGGGTGACTTCTACTATGCGGGCGTGACGAATTCCGATGTTATCCCAATGTTTGATACTGCCGCTCAGCGTTCGTACGGTGGAGGAGCGAACGACGGATGGATAGGGAAAGTGGCGCGTGGAATCTTGGAGCTTTCATCACCGAATGGTGGCGAGGCTTGGTGCATCGGGCAGAATAATTCGATCACGTGGGGAACAACGGATATTGCGAACACTGAGAAGTTCTTGGTAGAGCTTTCGTCCGATGATGGTGCGACGTGGATGACACTTGCCAAGGACTATGTTGGTCGGTCGTTCATCTGGAAACCAGGTGTGTCTACACCGCCGGGTATTAAGTATCGGGCACGAGTTACTGGTGAACGTGGTCATATGTCCACGAGCAATATCGCCTTCACTGTTTCGCCGCCACCAACGATCACAAAACAACCAGACGCAGCAAGTGCTTGTCCCAATGGAACAGTCGTTTTGTCTGTAGAAGCAGCAGGCGCGGGCCTCAAGTATCAGTGGAAGTTCAATGGTGGCAATATCAATGGCGCCACAATGCCATCGTATACGATTTCTCCGCTCAACGCATCAACTGCCGGCAAGTACGAAGTTGCTGTTTCTGGCGCATGTAATCCAGCGGTTACGAGCAAGCAGATCTCTGTTTCTGTTACACCGACCACACAGATCACAGCCCAACCCTCCGGTGTGACCGTGGAGTCCGGTAAGAGCTTCTCATTAACGGTAGCTGCCGGAGGAGATTCGCTTCGATATCAATGGAAACTCAATGATGTAAACATTCCTACCGGTACACAACGGGTCTATGCGATTTTATCGGCGAGCTCTGCAGACTCTGGCACCTATATCTGCTCAGTGAGTGGCGTTTGTGGGACTGCGCTCTCGAATCCCGCTTTGGTTCGCGTTACTCCAACTACGAGTGTGGCTGGTGAAACAAGTGAAGACGGATTCCGGATACTTGGCCCGCAACCGGCGTCGGATCTACTATCGATTCAGGTTGGAAACATCCTATCGGTATTGACCATTTCCATGCTCGACGCCCAAGGTGCAACCATTCATACCCAACAAATTGAACCTGGTACCAGGGTAGTAGGACTGTCAGTTTTGGATATCCCATCCGGAATGTATACATTGGTTGCTCGCAGTGGTACGAGCGCGTATCGTGCAAGGGTGGTTGTCGTGCATTAAAACGGGACGTTCGAATGAAAAAGCTCCTAGTCGTATTCCTGGCATTGGTTGCGATTGTAGCCCAAGCGGGTGTTGATCTTCGTCCGCGTGCGCCCTATGGTTTCATTCCAAACAAAGGGCAATGGTCTGCGAACATTCAGTATGGTGCGTGGACCAGTGGCGGAATTGTTTGGATCGTCAAAGACGGATTCATTCTCGACCGCCGTGGAGCCAATAAGGATGGAGTGATCACGAGCACCATCGAAGAGCATCATTTCGCAGATATCACGGGGGCTGTTCGGTTTTCTGAGGTTGTTCCACCGAACGCACCCACGATCCAGTTTCTGACGAAACGAACTTTCATTCAACATGAGTCATTGCGGCCCCGTTCAACCGTGAATCTGGTCGATCCGATCACCGGTGTGTATCTCTCGTTCGAAGTACTTCCAGATGGTTCGGTTACCATGTCGAACGGGCATATCATTTCCATCATTGGGTCGCCTACTTCACGCGACATCGAACCCGAAACTCTTTCCCTTGATCGCGTGACACTTGCGTCGGCGATTCGTGGAGTTGCAGACGAGGAGATCACAGGTACCGTGATTGGAGCAGACGGCAACGTTGTCATATGTGGTTGGACTACCACCATGAATCTCGTCGTTCCAACTGGAGGCCAAACCGCAACTGCAAAAGCCGGTGAGGACGGATTCGTTGCCATCTATAGCTCAGACCTCTCGCACATTACATCGTGGACGTATGTTTCTGGGTCGGCAGATGACCGAGCTCTTGCCGTTTGCCTTGGCGCGACGGGAACGATTTGTGTGGCTGGTGAGACTAATTCCGCTGATATACCAATGGCCTCTGGTAGTTCCGGGCAATTGTATTCTGCGGGGATCGATGGCTTCTTTCTGCGATTTTCTGCAGACCTCAGACAGCTTGTCGCTGGGCGCTATATCAATGGCGACAGGGATGAACATGTTCGTGCCATGACCGCCGACGCTTCGGGCGCCATCTATCTCTGTGGTAGCACGAACTCTGCAAAAGGATTCGATGTCACGAATGGCTATGACGTCACGTACAATGGTTCGACCGACGCATTTCTGTTAAAAATCACGGCGGCTGCCGCGAATATCGCCTACAGTACATACTACGGTGGAGGCGGTGTAGACGAATTCAATGCTATCCATGTAAATGCTAGTGGGCAGGTAACGGTTGTTGGATCTACTGCCTCGTCAGACTTCGAGACAATCCCTACTATCGACCCCTTGCTCTGGTGGCTTTACACAGAACGTCCGTACGACTGGACCTACAATGGAGGCGCTCACGACGCCATTGCCGTTCGTTTTCGGCCTGATGGAGGAGGAGTTGTGTTCGCAACATTCTTTGGTGGAAGTGGCGACGACGTGGGCAAGGCCGTTTGCGTTGATGCGAAGGATCAAACCTACGTCGTTGGTGAAACGAATTCCGAAGACCTTCCGATGGTAACATCACTACAGGCACAGATGAATGGACCAAGCGATGTGTTCGTGAGCGTGCTCGATGGCATCGGTAAAACATTGGTCCGTTCCACCTACTATGGTGGAGAAAGTGTTGAAACTGTGAGCGCGGCATCGTTCATTAGCGGTGATCAATTTATGATCACTGGTACGACGAAGTCTTCGCGGCTGCCACTATCAGGACTTGGCAGTGTTTCAGAGCTGAAGGGTGGCCAGGACTGTTTCCTTACGCTTATGACCACGTCGTCTATTGTTTACGGTACGCTCATTGGCTGGACCTCCTCAGAAACTCCGTTGGCATTTGCACGAGATGCAGAAGGCGACATCTATATTGGCGGTAGCACGACGTCTTCAGTAAATGGTCCGTACGGCGGTGGAAAGTCTGATGCCTTTCTCGTGAAATGGATCTTTGGACTCGTTTCTACAGCCCAACCTCACGGTGGAGAGACAAATTGCTTAGGTCGGTCCATGCAGATTTCTTGGAATCCACAAGAAATGCCCATCAACCAAAAGTATGATGTTGATTTTTCTGCTGACAACGGACGCACATGGATGTCCATAGCGCGTGGAGTGTCTGGAAAGTCCATGAATTGGACCCCAGATGATGTGAAGTATCTGTCGAAAACTTGCCTTGTGCGGGTTACAACTCTGCGCGGTCATAGCGCCGTGATGGAAGTTCCGTTCCGTATCGTGGGATTGCCAGCAATTGTGGATCAACCTATGTCCGTCGAGCGTTGCTATGGCGCATCTGCCCAACTTGTTGTAGGTGTGGACGGTGAAGACGTATCCTATCAGTGGCGAATGAATGGCATCGCTATTCGGGGTGCCATCGATCCGGTTCTGAACTTCGCGAACATCAGTGCGAGCGACGTTGGACCTTATGATGTGGTTGTGAATGGTGCGTGTAATTCGAG
>JBBRES010000053.1:0-13037 GCA_038202665.1 Kapaibacterium sp. (SeqCode)
AGAACGCTTAAACAGCCAGTAGAATGGAACGCCGGTAAGCAGCAGCACGGCACCGTACACCGTATTCAAGATCGGTTCTTCTCCAAGGGCCGATCTTGTGTTGTAATTGTCCACGTCGGCCCAGATACTAAACACCAAGAAGACCAAAGCGAACCCGATAAAGATAATCGGCACGTAGGGATAGCCCCACACTTTGTAGGGCCGAGGCGCATCGGGCATCCGCTTGCGCAGGATGAACACACCATAGGCACCGAGCGCATAGAAGGCCCAACTCACAAAGATGAGCATCTCGGTGAGCATGTCAAACGTCCCCGTGAAAATCAGCACACACGTCCATACACACTGCCAAATAAGGGAGCGGGAGGGGGTGTGGAAGCGAGGGTGGACGTGACCTACCGACCGGAAGAACATCTTCTCCTTGGCCATGGCGTAGTAGACACGTGAGCTGACAAGAATTGTCCCATTCGACGTGCCAAGCGTAGCAATCATCACGGCAATGCTCACGAACGTGAGTCCCCACGCTCCAACGGAGCGCAACGCTGTGTCTGCGGCCACACTCTCCGACGTAGCCATCTGGTTGATAGGCATCACGTAGAGGTAGGCGAGGTTGATGAGAATGTAGACCACGATTACCGTGCCGGTGCCAATCATCAATGCTTTGGGAATTGTGCGCTGTGGTTGCCGAATCTCGCCCGCCACATAGGTGATGTTGTTCCACCCGTCGTAGGCCCAGAGTGCTTTGTTCATGGTGAGAACGACGGCGGCGATGAGTGCCATGCCAACAGGCGGACCTGTGGTTGCATCGAGCGTAAAGTGAGCAACAGAGCCGTTGCCAAACGCAAAGGCGCAGAACACCAGAAACAAAATGGCGGCCACTTTCGCAACAGTAAAGAACCCTTGCACCCTTCCACCTTCCCGCACTCCAAGATAGTTGACTACCGTCAGCAAAATCACGATGCCACACGTGAGGAGCTTGATGCCGATTTCTTGCAATGGATAGATGGTGCCGAAGGGGAGTCGCAACGCAATAGAGGTTGCTACCTCAGGCGAAAACTCGGGTAATGGCCAAAGTGTGTGGAAGTAGTAGCTGAACACGTAAGTGATCGAGGCAATACTGCCACTTTGGATCACTGCAAAAAGCGCCCATCCGTAAATGTAGGCGGTGAAATCTCCGTACATCGTCCGGAAGTATTGATACTGTCCGCCCGTTGCAGGAATAATACTTGTGACCTCTGCATTCGTTAATGCACCGAACACCGTAACGATTCCAGCACCAATCCACACAAGGAGTAGTATCTCGGGTGAACGGACGAGAGCCGCCATGGAAGCGGGGTTCTTGAAGATTCCGGAACCAATAATCCCACCAACGACGAGTGCCGTCGTGGTGAAGAGTCCAAGGGTTGGAAGGAGCGAGGCGGAAGGGCGTGCGTCAGACATGCGACCCAAAATAGAAGCATTTTTGTAGATTATCACATGATTCTCGCTCTCATCCTTGGCGCCGTGATAGGTTATGTGCTGGCAATTCCGCCAGGACCTATTGGCATGGCCGCAATTCGCACCGGTGTCAACGACGGATGGCGTCAGGCCATGAAGTTGGCGGTTGGGGCCGGCATCTTTGATCTCTTGTATTGCGCACTCGCGATGTTGGCCACATCTGCAATTGTTGGAATGATGGACGATTGGGGAACACAGTGGCCGTTGCTACGACCGTCGTTTCAGGTGTTGGTCGTGGTGATCATGATTGTGTTCGGCGTGCACCAGATGCGCGTCAAGGCCCCAGAGGAACGACTCGTACCAGGCAAAAGAGCGGGGGCCATTGTCAAGAAAGCTGCATCGCACGGACCGTTCTTCGTAGGCGCCGGATTTGCCATTGCGAACCTTGCGAACCCAACGTTCATCCCTTCTCTAGCAGCAATGACCGCATTTGTGCAGAAGAGCGATCTCTACGAATCCACCATCTGGAGTAACGTTGCTTTCTCTGTGGGGTTTGGTGTTGGCAACGTGATGTGGTTGTTTACGCTTGTCCGAATTGTTCTCGCGTACCGAGAAAAAATGACTCCAAATTTCATAAAGCGCATCCAGCAAGTTTCCGGTGCTACACTCATTGGCTTTGGGACGTTCTACGGAATTCGCGTGTTGATCATCACAAAGTGGGCAGATCTTTTTCGAATTGCATTCGCCATGTAAGTGCGCTTCAGCACTCGGAATCTTTCATGCATCGTTCGTTCCGGCTTTTCGCATATCTCGTTGTTTTGTTCGTGGCCGCAACACTTTCTGCGCAGCCACCTAGCATCGGCGTCACCGGTGGCTATCACTACATTTGGAATACGTCTCAAATGCCAATTCTTGCTGGGTCTACCGACTGCGGCACGTTTAGCAATGGCACGTCCAATGGATACTATGGTGGCCTGACGTTTGGATATCCGTTCTTGGACGGTCTCTTTGAGGCATCCGCCGCGTTAACGTATTCGTCACGTCCTGCGTCGCTCACGGCGCGCAGCAACGACAATGCGCAAGTACTAGATCCTACGACGAATTCCTATGTGCCCTTTGTTCGCGACAACGTGTACGAAGCAAAACTCGGCTACGTGATGGTGGACCTTGGCATTCGAATTCGACCACTTCAAGACCTACCGTTCTATATCCGCGTTGGCGGCGACGCTGGCAATCCGATCGTTTCTTCGACGTTCGTACAAACGGAACAAGTGGTCTCTCCGGACGCCGTGTTGTTTCCGGGCGGACTTAAACAGCGCGTTGTAGGATCGGGCGAGATTCCACAGACAAACACCTCGTATGGCGTAAGTGGCACACTTGGTGCAGAGTTTATGCTGTCGAAGAACGTCTCCATTGCGCCAGAGATCTCATACCGTCGTGGTCTGAACTCCATCGCCAAGAACACCGAATGGTCGCAGTCCTTCGCCTCTGGTGGCATTCATTTGCGGTACCGTCTCGAATTCGACGAAGACGTGCCCCCGCCGCCTCCACCGCCCCCTCCACCGTCAATGCCACCAGCAGTTGAGCCTCCACCACCGCCGCTGCCGATTGTGGTGGCCGCAGTTGTTGTTCCGCCGGTGCTCATTCAGTCGCTCTCCACGCAGCCGCTCGAGATCAACGAAACCGTGGTCACGCAAACATTCCCACTCTTGCCGTATCTCTTCTTTGATTCGGCCTCTGCTGTGGTTCGTTCGCGCTACGTGAGCAGTGAATCCATTGCCGCATTTGAGGAGCAGTCACTACCAAAACAAACATTGCCCATCTACTATCGCATGCTCGACATTGTTGGCAAGCGGATGACAACGTCGCAGGCCAAGCTTGTTGTAACGGGAACCACCGACGGCATGGAAGGCGGCACGGCGGAAGGGCGGAAGAAGTTGGCAGAAGAGAGAGCCAAGGCCGTGGTGCTTGAGATGCGCAAGCGATGGGGACTCGACGAGTCGCGCTTCGTAGTCCGTGTTGTAGAAAAGCCAACTGTCTCGTCGAACGACGCCTATGCCGAAGGCGTGGCAGAGAACCGTAAGGTGGAGTTCTCGAGTACCGACGCAACGCTGTTGGCACCCGTGGTGCATACGCGGTTCAATGAGTATGTGCCCGTGCAGCGCCGACATGATTTCACCGTATCTGTAAAGAATCCGGAACTCGCGGGTTCATGGATGCTGAACGTGCGGCGGGCCGGTGTGATGCTCGGAACGAAGTCGGGTCAGGGCCAGCCACCGGCTACCATCACCTTCGATCTCACGCAAGAGATCACCGACAAGATCGGGCCGGTGATGGGACAAAGCGACACACTCGAGGCAACCATGACGATTCAGCAGACAAATGGCGAACCGGTAGAATCTGTACGGCGCTTTGCCGTGAACAAGTCTGTTAGTACCTACGAAGTGAGTAGATTGAGTTTGATTGTGTTTGACTTCGATCAGAGTACCATTTCTGATGTGAATCGTGACATGATGAAGAAGGTGATTGCCTCGTCGGCACGGCCAACGAGCGTGGCCACCATCAAGGGGTCTACGGATAAGCTCGGAGAGCTTGCCCACAACATGGAACTGTCTACGGCGCGCGCCAAAGCAGTTGAACAGTACCTGCGGTCGAGCGCGCCATTTGTGAAGATCGAGTCGGTATCCGGCATAGGTCCGTCTGAATTGCCCTACGACAATTCACTCCCCGAAGGCCGGTACTACTGCCGAACAGTTTCGTTGTTCATTAAAACGCCATTACTTCGATGATCTCACTATCCAAAGGGTGTGCCCATGAATAGGCGAGAGCTCTTTACGAGCTTACTCCGATCGAGTGCACAACGACAATCGATCGATGGTCCTCCACGTGTGACGGCAACCGGAGTGGAACCATACACATCGCCATTGACGCTGGACGAGGTGTATCACCTCCTTCGCAGACTTGGCTTTGGCGCAACAGTCCAACAAGCAGCGGGCTATGTTGGAAAAACGGCAGACGTAGTTGTGGAGGAACTGCTCGGGACGAATTCCGAGTTGGAGCCTGCAAAGCCCGGAGCGTGGGTTGATGCGACAACGGAGAATCCGGCGGGTGCCGATCTCCAAACGCGAGGTTCGATTTGGTCGGCCTGGCGTTCGAACATGGCTGCGTTCTCGAACTGGTGGCTCAAGTCTATGGCTGCCGATACGAAGGCTGTTGAACGCATTGCCTCGTTCTGGAATGCACACTTCATTTCCGAATTCGCATTCGATTCGGAGACGATGATTCCACCGCAGTCGCTGTACCGACAGTACCTCACCTTCCGTAAAGACCGACTCGCGGATTTCAAGCAACTCGTCCTTGATGTCTCTGTCGATAACTCCATGGTGTTCTACCTTGGAAGTTACCAGAACAAGGTTGGCAAGCCGAACGAGAACTATGCGCGCGAACTGATGGAACTCTTCACAACAGGCATTGGATGGTACACTGAAGGTGACGTGAAAGAAGCGGCACGTGTGCTCACTGGTTGG
Source organism: Kapaibacterium sp. (SeqCode) (assembly GCA_038202665.1). Lineage (GTDB taxonomy): Bacteria > Bacteroidota > Ignavibacteria > Kapaibacteriales > Kapaibacteriaceae > Kapaibacterium. Next base: position 4,962 of record JBBRES010000053.1, read on the forward strand.
AAGTCTTCCTTCTTCAACGACGAGCCAGCGAACAACGGATACTACAGTTCGTACTTCGTTCCAACGGACCACGATGCTGGTCAGAAGACCGTACTGGGTACGTCGATCCCTGCACGCACGGCCGACAACAACACAGAGTATCAAGTGAAGATGGAAGAGGTGCTCAAGCTTGTGGATATTATTCACGAAGCAAGACCCGAAGCCGTCTCTCGATTCATTGCCACCAAACTCTACAAGTTCTTTGTGTATGCGTCGCCCATAGACACCAACACGCAATTCGTAGAAGACGTAGCAAAAGTATTCCGCGACAATAACTTCAACATTCGACCGATGCTCAAGGCCATGTTCACGAGCACGCACTTCTTTGATCCGGCACTTCGCGGTGCGCAGATCAAAACTCCTATCGAATGTGTTGCTGGTCTCATGCGCCAACTTGGTGTGACGGTGAATGACGGCGCAACATGGACGGGTAAGATGGATCAAACCATCTACGATGCGCCAAATGTTGCAGGATGGCCGGGCTATCACTACTGGATTAGCACGAACACGTATCCGGTACGTCGGCAATTCGCTCGCACGGTAATCACGGCCATGACTGATGCACAAGTGACGACGTTCATCAAGCAGTTTCCGGACTACACAGACGTGCACAAGTTCACGAAGAACGTGTGCGCATATCTGCTGCCACTCGCACTCTCGGGCGATAGGTACAAGAATTACGAGAACACACTCTTGAGTGGTGCTCCCGATTATGATTGGCCATCCATTGTGAACGATCAGGCAACAGCAGCGGCGCGCGTGCGCAATTTCCTCGTGGCGATCTCCAAGGCGCCCGACTTTCAGTTGTGCTAATAACCGAGATGTGGTGAACTATGAAGCGTCGCAATTTTCTCAAGACTACAGCAGCAGCGGCCGTCGGGACGCAAGTGCTTGGCGGTATTCCGCTGCGCGCGTTCTCTCCGGTGCAACTGCTCAACACGCTGAATGCAGATGGAGATCAGATTCTGATCGTGATTCAGTTATTCGGTGGAAACGATGGTCTGAATACGATCATTCCAGCCGATGACTCTGCGTATTACGATATCAGACCCGAGATCGCCGTACCGAAAGACAAGACGGTTCCGGTACTCGGCAAGATCTACATGCACCCGGCACTCGATCCGAAGAACACCTACAACTTCCGTCGTATGATGGAAGATGGTCGGCTTGCCGTGATCCAAGGTGTTGGGTATGAGAATCCAAATCTTTCGCACTTCCGCTCTACAGATATCTGGCTAAGCGGATTGAATCCGAAACCATGGGAAGACACCAAGCTGATCTACGGTTGGCTCGGAGAATTCTTTGCCAAAACGTCGCCCGGCTTCCCAGACGTTCTTCCTCCGGATCCGATTGCCGTGCAGATTGGCGGATCGCTGTCGATGCTCTTCCAGAGTCCAAAAGGCGATGTTGGAATTGCACTCACAGACCCGGACAAGTTCTTTGAACTTGGACAAGGTTTGTCGCCCGACATGGATCCCATGCCCGACACAACCTTCTATGGAAAAGAATTCAACTTCGTTCGTCTCGTTGCCGAGAAGTCAGACTTCTATTCTGCCAGTGTGAAGGCGGCCTTCGATAAAGGCAAGAACATGGCAACGTACGATCAGACGAATGGTTTTGTGCGTCAAATGCAACTCGTTGCACGCTTGATTAGTGGTGGCCTGAAATCGAAGGTCTACATGGTCTACATGGGCGGCTTCGACACCCACGTGCAACAACAGAACGTCGATCTCACAGGTCTGCATCCCTTCCTCCTTGAGTCCCTTTCAAAGGGCGTAGGAACGTTCATGCAAGACATGTTGCTACAAGGTCAGGCAGAGCGCATTGTTGGATATACGGCTTCTGAATTTGGTAGACGTCCGTACGAGAACGGATCGCGCGGAACAGATCACGGCGCTTCGTCTGTGCAGTTCGTCTTCGGTAATCGAGTGCGCTCTGGAGTGTTTGGAAACAATCCCGATTTGAAGAATCTTGATGGCAACGGCGACGTGCGCTATCAGTATGATTTCCGTCGAGTGTATGCAGACGTCATGGAAACGTGGTTTGGCGGATCAGCGGCCGATACGGAAGCGATATTTGGAGAGCGGGTGCTTCCGCTTGGAGTGCTCACGAATCCAGTGAGCGTTCAGGATGCGTATGCAGGAAATGTTCCTGTGAACATTTCTGTTCGAGCCTATCCTAATCCAACAGCATCAATGGCAACACTAGAATGGCAGCAGTCTGTTCCAGCGTCTGTGAGCGTAGAGCTTTACAGCACGGAAGGTCGGTACGTCGAGCGTGTCTTTAGCGGCAGTGTTGATGCAGGCACGGTTCGCATGCCAATCAAGGCAACGGCTTCGGGCGTGTACGAATGTGTTGTAACCGTCAATGGCCTTCGGAACGTTGTTCCGGTGGCGTTCTTGCGGTAATAGATGGCGTCACGTCGCGACTTCATACGAACAATAATTCTTGGCTCAGGGGCGATCTATACGGTCGCCCTTGGTGCATGTGAACGTCCGCGTCCTACACTTCGCTCCGCACCACCTCCAATCAAAACATCTGCTCAACGGTTTCGCGATGCGCATGCGTATCTGCGTGACCGCGGTGTTGCAGCAGCGGTGAGCACCACACGTACGTGCGATGTGGTGGTGATTGGTGGGGGACTTTCCGGACTTGCTACCGCGCATCTTCTTCGAAGTGAAGGCTATCACGTGGCGCTCATAGAAAACGAGTCGCGCATTGGAGGATCTGCTGTATCAGAACAGATTGCCGGCATACCAACGTCGCTGGGTTCCGTGTACTTCGTGGAGCGCTCTCAACTTCTGCTTGATCTTATGAAGACCGCATCGGTCACCGACGTGGTCTGTCCGACCGACGGATACATGTTGAACGGAACACTGCACTCCAACATTTGGCGCGATGCAGATATCCAGCGCTTTGCGACGTCGGAACAAGACCGATCTGCCATGCGTCGCTTTCGTGACGATGTGTTGGCAATGACCGACGATCAACTCCCATCGTATCCGCTTCCAAAAGTTCTTCCGCCCGCGTGGGCTGCCTATGATGCAATGTCGGGGGCAGATCTTGTTGCCCCTTACAACTCTCAGCTCTTGTACAACCTCCTCGACTCCTACTCACGATCGTCGATGGGTGCTGGTATCGACACGACGAATGCGTATTGCCTACTCAACTTCTATGCGTCGGAGTTCGACATCGCCGATACTGTTGAACGATTCACGTTTGAGGGTGGCATGGGCGGACTTACGCGTGGACTAGCCGCGTCGATGCACGACGGTGTACATACCAACGAAGTTGTGATTCGAGTCGAGAACACTGCAACGGGTGTACGCGTGATTTCTGTAGATGCGAGCGGAGCAGTTGTCAGCACCTCGGCAGCACGCGCAGTCATGGCTACGCAAAAGTTCATGGCACCGTTTATCATTGCAGATGTCCCGTCTGCTCAGCGAGATGCGATGCGCGCTATGACGTATGCACCATACGCTACCATTCACATCCACTCTTCACAGCCACTCGTCGAAGCATCAACGATCGACACATGGTATTTCCCTTCATCACCACTCTTCTCCGATGTAATCAATCCGCAGGCAGTGTCACAAGGCGGCAATGATGGATTTGTGTGTTCGATCTATGCACCGATGCCATTGAACGCAAGGGTAACACTACAAGATGATGCGGCATTTGCTGCTCACGTAGCAAACGTTGTGCATGCATTTCTTGCGAATGTGAGCGAGACGGCAGCACAGAGCGTCGGCGAAATCTATGCCTGGGCCTGGGGACATAGTCTTGTGGTGCCCATACGCGGCTCTCACAACGGGCTCGCCCAACGGGCCTCTGCCCCAATTGGGAACATCCACTTTGCCAACACCGATTGTGATGCATCTCCTGCCGTGGAAAGTGCCATATCAAGTGCCATTGCGGCTGCTGAAGGAACTCTCCACACACTGAAGCACTCGAACCAGCGCTTACAGAACAGTTCCAATCAACGCACACATTCAAAGGTCTCACTATGAAGTTACTCGCAACAGGGCTCCTTGTCGGAGCTATCGCTATCGGGATGATGTCCTGTAAATCCTCTACCACTCCAGCCGGAGAAGGTTCACTGTCGATGGAAACATCCATCCCAAGTGCAACAGTACAGTCCATGATGATCAAGGGCGACCATGCTGAAGGTTTGAATTGCGACAGTGTTCGCATCTCCCGCGTACGCTTGCTCTTGTCCCGCATTAAGTTACAGACAGAAAGCGATGATTCAGGTACTGGCGGCCGCGACGTAAAAGCAGGCCCAGCCGTAATCACATTCGAACGTGGCAAGGTAACATCAGTGTTTGCTACAACCGTACCAGTAGGTCGTTACAACCGCATCAAGCTGGAATCCCATCGGTTCTCGCCATCTGAAGTAGTGACATGGGCTGCCGATCCAGTGTTCGGTGTCTTCGCTACGGCGGAACGCAACACCGTAGTCATCGAAGGTACTGTATGGAACGGTGGAGTTGCCACAGACTTCGTTCAAACGAGCGACAACACGGAGAACATGACAATCAAGGCTGAACCTTACTTTGAAATAACGGAATCAACAGCAACGACGCTGAAGTTCGACTTCGACGCTGTTGAGTGGTTGAAAGTTGGCGGAAAGGTTCGCGATCCGCGCGACGGCGACAACAAGAACGATATGAAGCTTCGCTTGAAGACCTTCTTTAAGCTCATGCGCAAGTAAACGGCCTTCGTTGAAAAAAAAACGGGTACAACCTTTTGGTTGTACCCGTTTTTCGTTTCGATGTGCGGAAGACGGGACTTGAACCCGTATGCCCTTGCGAGCGCCACCCCCTCAAGATGGTGCGTCTGCCAATTTCGCCACTTCCGCATCGAGGGATTACAAATATAGGGAAAACTCAGAAAAAGCGAAGGAGTCTTTGTCTGAGTGCTCGCGGAACTACTCGTAACATATTCAATCGCATGTGTTACCGTGTAACGGCGAGCTTTCCAACGGCAGCTTCTTTGGTGGAAGCGGAGAGAGCGTGTACGATATACACGCCTGGTGGTACGGTGCGTCCCTGCACGTCCTTGCCATTCCACAATGCCTGACGTCCGTTCGTTTGCACGGCTGCAACCAACTCACCAGCAGCCGTCATGATACGCACATCGGAATCTGCTGCAAGACCGTCGATGGTGATCACACCGTCGGCATCTGGTTTGAACGGTTGCGGATAGCAGCGAATCGTAAAGGCGTCGAGAGGTTTGACGCTTTGTGTCAGTACGGATGAGCAGCCACTCATGGTTCCGAAATATGCTCTTCCTGTGAGGTCGTTCACAACAACGCTCCGCACGTTGTCTGTGAGAAGAGGCGAGTTGCTTTGTGTGATAATCGACAGTACCTCGGTACCATCTTCATTCAGTACATACACTCCGTTTGACGTAGCGATCCACTTGTTGTTGACGGCGTCTACGAAGATGTCGTTCACATTCAAGGCAGAAAGTGCGGTAATACGCCGAACAAATGGAGTAGATGTATTTGACACTGTAGAGGGCGAAGCGATCACGCAAACGCCGCGAGCGGTACCGATCCACAGAGCACCGTTTTTGTCGATGCGTAGAGCGCGGATCACATTGTCTTGGATTTGTGAGTTCGATGAGCGCAAAATCTGACACACGTCGTCGGTTTCATTGCTCGGCGTGTTCTTGTCGGAAAATGCAAGGAGTCCGTTGCCCGTTGGGCCCGCCATCCACTTCGTCCCACTATTATCGATTGCGATCACCCGATACTGATTGGCACGAAGATCGAAGCAGTTTTTGAAGAAACCAAAATTCTCGTCCTTATCGCGCGTAACGAGCAAGCGGTCTGCGCCGAGTTCATTGAGAATCCAAAGCTTGCCATTACGGTCTGTGATGGCATCACTGGTCACAACATAGTTGGCGTCTGCGCTGATTCCAACAAGAGGACTATTCGTGTTGTTCCATCTCTGCAACTGCACACCACCGGATGCCTTCTTTGCTTCGACAATTCCATAGCCCCAACTGGATAGCCATACGCTGCCGTCGGGCTGCGCATTCACACGGTGATAGGAATTCGACTTCATCTCTACGTTGGCTTCTTTTGTGAATTCGAACCATGTAGCACCATCAAAGGCCATCACACCCTGACCTGTGCGGAACGGCTCTTCGTCTGTTGCAGACCAGAGCCAGCCATCGCGGTCGATGGTGAGATGCGCGAACTGATTTGAACGCGGAGAGTTCACGGAGACGTCCTGCCGATTCGTCCCATCGACGATCGACAATGGTAGGTTCGTAACGAAGGCAATGACGATCGTGCGTCCATTGCGGAGGGTTGTTGTGTGTCCATTTACCTGACCCGGATACGAGACGGAGAGCGGACCCGAAAGCGTTCGTATCGTCGATTCCTCAGAGGCATACACCTCTGACTCAGTTGTAGTGAGCCCAACAAAGGGTGTACCGCCACTGTACTTTGTTTGAAAGGATGTTCCATCGTACAAGAGAATGGAACCAGCCGCTGTTGCATAGAGATCTGAGGAGGTGGCACGCACGAACGAGACGCCCGCAACAGGAATTCCACTTCCTGTTCCAAAGAATCTCCATACGCTTGGAAGGCGCAGTGTTTCCGATGATAGTGGCGCAACTACAATACCAGAATCCGTTGATGCCCAAATGGAATCGCGGAGCACTGCTAGCGAGGTAACGCGAGTTTTTTCCTGGAGTGGTCCAACACGATCGACCGTTTCGCGGAAAACGTCATTCGCAGGATCGAAGGAAACAATGCCAAAGTCGGTAGCGATGTACAGCAGTCCGTTCTTCAACAGAAAATCGTTGATACGCCGACGTTGATATACCGTCGCTCGGCGGATATCGGTGATGTTCTTGAACTGAAAACTCTCCGTGACGATGGTGAGCGAACCATCGAAGCATCCAACAAACACCCGCTTCGAAGCTGTGTCGCACATGATAGCCGTAACGTCCAAATCCAACAACGCGCCAACATTGCGAAACTCTTGTATGGAACTGTCGGCCGAGCTGTACACGAACAGACCGCCAGGTGTGGCTGCCCAAACACGTCCTTTAGAATCAACGGATGCTGCACGTACAGTGCGCATCGTCGAGAACGTTTGCCAGTCGCTCAAACTGATGGAGGATTGCGCCGAAAGTGAGACGGCGGCAAGGAGCAGGGAGCAAAGGAAGCTGATGCGTGTGGTCATGCGGGATGCCGACGAGTCATTTCCCATTTATAGTGTACGAAGCTGTTCGTAGATCGAGATCATTTCCAATGCCGCGATGGCTGCCTCGTATCCTTTGTTGTCGCTCTTGGCTCCTGCTCGCTCTATTGCTTGGTCGACAGTATTCACGGTGAGCACTCCAAAAATGCAAGGAATGCCGGTTTGCAAGGCAACGGTGGCAACGCCGGAGGAGACCGGACCGGACACATACTCAAAGTGAGGCGTGTCTCCTCGTATTACCGCACCGAGCGTGATGATGGCATCAGGCTTTAGCGTTTGTGCCGCATGCAAGGCAACGGATGGTACTTCGTAGCTACCTGGACAGCGCACGATCGTGATATCTGTATCATCCACGCCATGCAATCGAAGCGCCTCGAGAGCACCCTCCTGGAGTCTGTTCACAATGAACTCATTCCATCGTGCCGACACGATCACAATTCGTCTCCCAGTGCCGTGCAATGCTCCTTGAATACTACGAGGCATGGAGTTTTTCCTGTATTGCGTTTAGGTGCTCTTGCGTAACGCCGAATACGCCAAGGTTGCGCTCGTCGTATTCACGCGACCCGTGATAGTCGCTGCCGCCCGTGATCAACAGTCCATGTTGCAATGCAAGCGCCTTGTAATACTCACGCGTGACGTACCAATGTGATGGATGGTAAACCTCTACTCCATCGATGCCGCTGGTGCGGAGTCCCAAAAACAGGCGTGGATCATGATAGGTCTTACCAGGATGAGCAATCACGGCTATGCCGCCTGCTCCATGGATCATATCAGTTGCCATTTTTACAGAGTAAGGAGCTTTTGAGACAAAGGC
>JBBRES010000054.1:0-12848 GCA_038202665.1 Kapaibacterium sp. (SeqCode)
AAAAGAAGGCCCCCTGCTGATATTCAGCAGGGGGCCTTCAATTTACGTCAGTTGCTCTTAACGAACGACAGTAAGGGTCTTCGATGCGACGGTCTCTCCGGCTGTGATCTTGTACAGGTAGGAACCTGTAGCAACTTCATAACCATTTGCATCACGGCCATCCCACTCAACAGCATATGCTCCTGTATTACCAAGAACTTCAGCATTGTAGAGTGAACGTACCATGTTACCGAGCATGTCGAAGATTTCGAGCTTTACATTCGTGCGATATGGAACGCGGAATGCAATCGTTGTCTTGCCGTTCGATGGGTTAGGATAGTTATCCTCGAGCGCAATCGTGTTGTCCGAACCGAACTGCACGTTGATTACGTTTGAGAAGCTCTCTGTGCCATCAAAGTCTACTTGACGCAAACGGTACTCATACACCGAGTTCGGTGTTACCGCGTTGTCGAAGTGACGGTAGTTTGACGATTGCGCAGTGTTACCAGCGCCCTTTACAAAGGCGATCTGTGACCAAGGTGCATCAGTAGCCGATGCGTTGTCCACGCAGCTAAGCGTAGTCTTGCCTGTGGTAAGATTCGTCGTTTGCTTCACAGCGCGACGCTCAACTGTGAATCCAGCATTGTTCTTTTCAGAAGCTGTTTCCCAGAAGAGATCTACTCCAGCATTCCGTGGCTTGCCGTCGAAGTATGTGAGTTCCACGGGAACGATACAGTCGACAAAGAGCGGAGGATTGTTGAATGAGCGGTTGCCAAAGTATGGACGGAGCAATGGAATCCATGAACCACGTGTCCATGTCCAATAGCCCAACGAATTGCCAAGTGCGTCAAGGTGAGCATAGGCAGGGTTACCAATACTTGGAGTAAAGGTATTCCAGTCACCGCTACCACCTGTCAGTTCGAAGGCGAAGCGACTGTCATTCAACAGTGCGCCAGAGCGTGTCCGAACCCGGAAGTTCTTGTCGATGAGAAGTGAACGATTGCCATCGCCGAATGCTGGCACATCACCATACGTGGTTGTGACCATACCCATGCGTGACTCCGAAGCACCAAGCTCATAACCTTCAGTACCCTGTTGCATGACCGATGCCCAATACTCGCCAGGAGCAAGAACTACTGGCGCAGGCATAAGGTAGGTGACCATTTTACCGAAGACAGGATCTGGCGTGTTGTCCAACTCATCTTCACCGCGACGTTTGAAGATGCGAGAGTTTGCAATTCGCTCATCGCCCGGAATACCGCCCTGATCCTTGTAAAGGGAGAAGGAGACATTCAACACGTCTTGGTTCAGTTCAGCCCAGAAGGCCTGATAGCCAAGAACAGTGTCTTGCGAGTACAAGGTGAATCGCATAGCCACTTGGCCAGATGCATTACCGGCATCCGCACCATATGACAGATCTGCCGGCATCGATACAGGAGTTTGACCATTGCCATTCGTGGAGTACTGTGCTGATGCACCTGGGAACTGCCACGTCCAATTACTGCCGGCTCCGCCTGTCGCATATGCCTTGTGATTCAAACCACGACCCGTAACGCCGGAGAACTGAATCTTCGGAACATCGTTCGTTGGAGCCAATGGGTTGGTCTCGTATGCAAACGCAGGGCCGAATGTCATCGTAAACATGGTAAACGTAGAGTCGTTCAACGTGTCTAGGTCATTCCCTGGGAAGAAGATACGGCCAGTAACCTTGTATCTTCCAGGTGTGGTCGTGCGGAAGTTCGCATCTGGGAACGGAAGCAATACTTCACGGCTACCAGCAAGCACAGGTACTGTGATTGTACGGCAGTAGATCTGCTGTGACTCATTACCGTCAGGTTTGATTTGCAAACGAACAGAGAATGCTGGAGCAGCAAGACTCGTATTGTTCGAGAGCTTTACACGAATTGGGATTCGCGTTGCTTGCGATGCCGGAGCCATCGTGTATGGCCAAATCAGCTGAATGTTCGAGAATTCAACATCAGTGACTTCGTCAGGATAAAGGATCTTCACGTTATCAATGAAGAAGTTATCCTCGTCATCCTGTGGCTGTGGAGGATTCGAGTTCGAAATTGCCTGCGTACGAAGGCGGAAACGGAAGTTTCGTGCACCTTCATTTACCCAACGAATGATCGTATCAGGCAGTGGAATTGTGATCTTGAAGAACTCATTGTCCTTACCATCATCATACAAATCGATACGCTGGCCACCCAGTGGTGACAACGACGAGTTGTTGAGCTGCAGGTTCTTATCTGCGATGTCGTAACCACGGGCGAATCCACCACCACCCCAAATGCGGAATGGCTGTGTATATGTTCCGCCGTAGCCCTTCATATCGAAGACCCATGATTGAATATTCGTGATACCCGTAATTCCGTCACTTGATGGCTTCGCAAACTCTACCCAGAGTTCGTCCTGCTTGCGGATGAACGGCGTGATCAGTTGAACGTTCGTTACATCTACGCGGTGCTCTGGTCCGATTAGTCGGTTATCAGAGAAGCCGCGACCGATGTTCGTGAGCTTTCCAGATCGCTGATACGAGATCGAGAGTACAGCGTTCTTACGCTTCGAGACATCAACTGGGAATGAACGGAGCTCATCACCACCATAGGAGTTAAACGGCGGAATTTCTTGATTTCCGAGAGTTACACGGTTCATGCGGATGACCGGTGACTTCAGGCGATAGATGTCCGCGTTTGCAGCAGCGACTTCACCACGAGGAGGTGGTGGGTTGTTTGTTCCTTCATCACCATCAACAACGTCTGCCTCAAGGTTTACCCACTTGAAGACGGAAGGCATTGATGCCCCGCCTACAAGGTGGAACTCATTGACATCATCGTTGAAGTTCGCTAGGCGGCGCATAGAGAACAGGCGTAGACCCGTTGTATCATCAAATGGCCACTGATCACCAAGTGAGGCACTCATCGAGTCACGTGGCTCGGCGATAACCTTTGTAATCAATCGACCAATTTGCATGTCGATGAATGGGTTTGGCTCGAATGGAGGGAAGGTAACCTTGACGAACTCGTAAGGGCGAACAAATGCACCAGCCCATGCATATGGTTGGTTGAGACCGTTGATATCGCAACGCTGAATGCCAGACAATGCAGAGTCACGCAAAGCAGCGTCAGTAACGCTCTTGGACGTGTTATACACGATCTTGCCGTATGCTTCATTTTCAATACGGAATCGTACACGGAAGTTCGTGCCCTGAGGCGTGAAGTTCACGCCCTGCGGACCTTGGATGCTGTTCGTAAGGTGCTGAACGATCGCCACCGGTTGAATGGCACCGATGCGAGGCTCACCAGCCAACAGCTCGTAATTGTTTGCTGAAGATGCAGGAACGATCACAGAGAAGTCCAAAGCACCAGTAATGGTTTGAGGACGAATCCGATAGTACACGTTAATAACGCGAAGAACATTCTTCCACTGCTTAAACTTGATGGCCAAGTAATCCTTTGGAACCGTTTGATCGTCGTTACGTGTAGACGTAGCGCGAACCGAACCGCCGCCAGGACCAACATTGTACAAGTACTCTGTGTACTGCGTGTACTTTGGAGCTGCGTAATCCAACGTTGAATTGGCGGGCATTGCTGATGGAGCTGTCGCGGAAATTGGAACACCAGCCCAATTGAGGCGGCGGGATGGTCCAGAAACACCGACCGTCGAGTTACAACGCATCCAAACGGTTGCTGAATATGGCGATATGGCACTACGAGGTGCAACACCAATGAAGCGCTCATATTGAATGACGATTGAACTGTCTTGACGATTCAAGATCACCTGACCACTCATGCGGTAGTGCTCTCCGACGCCAGGACGGTTGTTCTTCAAGAAGTTTACCGTGTAGGTAGGTCCACCACCCGATTGCGCAGCCTTCGAACCCATTGGGGTAAGGTTCACGTAATAAATGATGAGCTTATCGTTGGAGAGTGAACGCTTGAAGTAGACCTTACCGAAGTCGTCAACTGCGTTTGTGTTGTCGTTATAGACAGAAACTTGCAGATCATCCCAAAATGGCGCTATCAAAGCCGGGCGAATTGGCTGACCATTGATGGTACCCCAAATTCCCTGCAGAGCCCCTTCATCGAGCGGTCTGTTCGTGGTATTTCGAATACCGGCCGTTGGGGATGCCGTGTTACCAGCACACGCAACGTACGTGAAGCCCCAGTTGTCGAGATTGACGTCCGTGTTGGTGTCTGATGGCACACCTGAACGCGTACGGTTGTCGTCCGACATAGGATCGTACATTGAGAATACGCCTGGAGAAACTTCGAGCGCAGATCTCTTTGTAGGGTAGCCGTTGTTATCTGTCTCCCAGAAATACCGGCGGTTCGACAGTGCAATGAGACCGTTGGTAGACACGTAGAAAGAGTCATACCGAACACCATTGAAGTAGAATGGGAATCCAATGGAGATTGGACCCGCAAACGCATTATCGACCGAATCTGCAGCATCTCCAGGATTGCGGAAGTAAGCACTTCCACCATACTGATTCAAGGCTGAATTCGTCCAGAAGGAGGCAGCAAACTGCTTCGGTCCGGATACGATACGGCGCCACGTTCCAGGCTCCGTAAGCGTATCAATGAACTGTGACGGATCTGGTCGCCAGAAATCCGGTGCTTCGTCGTCGGAGTCGACGAAGTAATACCCTGTCGAGATGGCCGGGTTTGTGACGGCATTTGCGCCGGTGAGTGTGAACGGCAGTGGGTATGAAGACGCAGGCGTCTTCGGTCCACTTTTCCGCAACACATCCTCGCCGTCCTTACCGTCTCCAGCAAAGGCAAGTGACACACTTACCATCCCGGTGACGAGGGCAAGAAGTAGAAATCTGCTTCTCATGAATACCTCGAAAATGAAACTGTGAACAAGTACATGTAATTACGATTCGATCTCGGTGTTAAAAGTCACGCAATTCCCCTACCCTTCCAGTTTAGAAGGATACATGGCGGTAAAAATGACCAATTCGAGTGTATTAGTCAAGAGGAATTTTACCGTCATGTACGGAACCTTCCTGCAATTGAAGTAACAACAACAGGTTGCAACAAAAGTTTCGTCAAAATTTTGTGTCCACTTTACTGATCTGAGTTCCCTCTAAGGTTCATTATACGGACATGTTCCGCTATGGCCTTTGGATACAATTCATGTTCGATGAGCTTCACCCGTTCTTGCAACGAAACCGCAGTATCACTGGGTTCTACGCGGACTGACCGTTGCGCGATGATCTCTCCTTCGTCGTACCGTTCCGAAACCATGTGAACTGTGACGCCTGTCATTCGGTCCTGAGAATCTACCACGGCCTGGTGAACATGAATGCCATACATGCCTTTCCCGCCATGCCGAGGCAAAAGAGCCGGATGAACGTTAACGATGGCTCCATTCATGGCCTGGATCACCTTTGCGTCCAGAATTCGCATAAAACCAGCCAGCGCAATCAGTTCTATTCGACGTTCGGAAAGCGCTTCCAGCAAACGCCGCGTGAACTCTTCGCCACGATCTTCAATAACAACGTGCGGTATTCGGCTGCGTTTTGCAATTTCGACGATGCCGACGTTGGGTCTTGTCGAGACGATTAAAGCGACAGTAAACCCTTCTGCATCATGCTCTTGCGCATATCTGACAATTGCCGATGCATTGGTTCCCGTCCCAGATCCAAGTATTGCAATGCGGCATGGGAGAGTGGCTGTACTGGGCGTTTCGTTCATGAGGAAGTATGAATCTAGTCAACCAATACTCAGTCAACAAACGGAACTTTTGCACAATGCTGCAGGTTTTGCCAGCCATGACTACAACGGCTCACCTCTTCCTTGTCTTTTGCCTTGCCACCCTCCCGTGCCTTTCCCAAACTCCCGATACGGCAAACGTTCCTAGCGGTACGATCTCGGGAAAGCTGGTGGATGCGGCAACCCAATCGCCGGTTGTGTCGGCGACGATTCTGGTTGTGGGCTCTAAAAAGGGGGCGATTAGCACGAGCGAAGGGAAATTTGTGATCAGGAATGTGGATGCAGGCATTGTGACACTGCGGGTATCGCGAATCGGCTACGGACCACAGCTTGTAAACGACGTCGTCGTGAGCCCAGGCAAACCGGTGACGGTGTTCGTACAAATGCAGGAGCTGGCAGTCACGGCAAAAGAAGCGGTTATTGTGGAAGAAGCGTTTCGGACTGATGCGGCATTGGTGACGAGTACCCAAGTACTCACCTCAGAGGAGGTGCGCAGAGCACCTGGAGTGCAGGAAGACGTTGTCCGTGCGATTGCACTTCTTCCGGGTGTTGCAGTCACACAGGCAGGCAGGAATGACCTTGCAGTGCGTGGGGGTGCCCCGTTTGAGAACCTTTTCATTGTCGACAATATCGAAGTTCCCAACATCAATCACTTTGGGTCACAAGGGTCATCTGGTGGCCCTCTCTCCATTATCAATATCGATTTCGTGCGTGATGTTTCATTGTCGACGGGTGGTTTTGGTCCACGGTACGGCGACCGCCTTTCGTCCGTAACGAACATCCAGTTGCGAGATGGAAACGACCAACAGCTTTCCGGTGAGATCAACCTTTCGGCAACAGGCTTTGGAGTTATTGGCGAAGGGCCGCTTGGGTCGAAGGGCTCTTGGATGATCTCGGCTCGGCGCAGCTATCTCGACCTGATTTTTAAACTCGCTGGTTTTGGCTTCATTCCAGAGTACTACGACTTTACAGGGAAAGCTTCATACACACTAGATCAATCCAACTCACTTTCCTTCTTGATTATCGGTGCGTTGGGTACTGTCCGATTCAACAACGATTCAGCTAATACCCGGTATTCAAACAGCAGGGTTGTGGCACCTTCACAGAATCAGTATTTCTCAGGCCTTACTTGGAAACACTTGTTTGACAAGGGATATGCGACGGTTACGCTCGGGCGTACCTTCACGGACTATAAAACGATACAGCAAGACAGTTTGGGCTCTACAATCTTCCAAACATTTTCCACGGAAGGCGAGAATTCACTCCGCGCCGACGTGACACTTCTTCCCTCCCCGACGGTCGAAGTCTCCTTTGGCTCACTTTCAAAGTATGGCTCGCAGCTTTCGTATAACATTCTGGTACCAGGCTATGCTCGATTGGATCAGAATGGTGTGCCAAGACCACTTTCGGTTGACACCACGTTTCAAGCGTTTCGAACAGCCCTCTACGGACAAATGGCATGGCAGTTCAGCGAGCAATGGAAGCTCACACTTGGTGGTCGCTTCGACTACTATCCGTACTTGGCAACGAGTGCTGTGGTTTCCCCCCGATTTGCACTCGCCTATCAGCTCACACCAACAACGACAATCGCCGTTAGTGGTGGCAGATTTTACCAAGCACCACAGTATATCTGGCTTGTTGGTGATCCCTCAAACACGAAAACATTGAGTCCAATGCACACGGATCAAGCAGTGCTGTCGTACCAATGGATAGCTACGCCCGAAGTGAAGTTTCAAGTAGAAGGGTACTACAAGCAGTACGGCGGATATCCTGCCCGACTCTTCCGACCGCAAGCAGTATTGGCACCCAGCGGTTTTGATGACATCTATAGCGACATTCCATTTGGTCTCGAACAACTCTCCAATGGAGGAACAGGAACTGCGTACGGCATCGAATTCTTTATTCAGAAAAAACTTTCTCCAGAACTGCCATTCTATGGTCTCGCGAGTATTAGCTTCAATCGAACACAGTTTGTTGCCGCTGATGGCGTGAAGCGACGAGGGGCTTTTGACACTCCTATCATAGCGACAATTGCTGCAGGGTATCGCCCAGCGGAAAAATGGGAGGTTTCCTCGAAACTTCGGATGTCGCAAGGCCTGCCATCAACACCGTTCATTACGACGGCACAAGCATCGGCGGAAACGAACTTCCCTATCGGGTCGTATGATTTTCGATACTACAATGCGGGTCCACGACTTCCATTCTTCTATGCACTCGACGTACGAGTTGACAAGCGATGGTTCTTCTCCGATTGGCAACTGATTACCTACATCGACGTTCAGAACATCACTGGTAGGAAGAATGTGAGTGGTTACAAGTGGAACCAACAGACACAGCAAGTAGAGGCACAACGAAGCATTGGAGTGCTCCCATCTATTGGAGTAAACATTGAATTTTAATATTCGGCAGCAGCCTGTCTGATAACCCACGAAGGGAACGCGCCCCACTTGGGATACTTCTTCAACGCCGCTGCGACGTCCGTTTCGTGCGACTGCTCCGATGATGCAGGAGCGAACATTCCGGTGGACCAGAACATCATACTGCCGTAGTTGAGACCGATGTGATTTGCAACGGTCATCATCGCGCCTTCCCGTGTTACGTCCTGACTTGCGAACACTTGCGGAGCAGTGTAGGGCCGCATATTCAACATCACGCCATGCACAGCTCGCATGTTGTAAAACCAACCATTTCCATCAGGTGCTTTTGAACTGTCTTTGATTACTACTGCTACAAACCGTGTGGAATCGGTATTGAAGATGCCATAGATATTCGAACGCGGGACCGATTGCAGCCCATTGATGCGTGTGACGATGCGATAGATGCGCTCGTTCTGTGGCGCAGCCAACAGGTCCTCTTGAAACGTCCGGACGTCCTTCTGCTGAAAGATGAAGATCGGCAGTACTGCTGCAACTAGTAGTAGCAAGCTCATGCATTATACCCCAACTGTGGTGACAACCATCTTTCTGCTTCTTCGATTGTCATATTCTTTCGCTGCGCATAATCTGCAACTTGGTCTCGCATAATTTTATTGACTGCGAAATACGCAGCATCCGGATGTGCAAAGTACCAGCCGCTCACGCTTGAAGCAGGATACATCGCGTAGTTTTCTGTGAGCGTCACACCTATTGCACGCTCAGCATCAAGCAAGGCAAAAAGTGTTGTCTTTTCGGTATGATCCGGACATGCAGGATATCCAGGTGCAGGTCGGATGCCTTGATACTGCTCCTGCACAAGGTCTTCATTTGATAACAACTCATCCGCCGCATATCCCCAAAGGTCTCGCCGCACTTGCGTATGCAACCATTCCGCACAAGCCTCAGCAAGACGGTCGGCAATGGCCTTTACCATGATCGAACTGTAGTCATCAAGTTCAGCTTCGTATGCTGCACATAACGCATCAACTCCTTCACCCGCTGTTACGACAAACGCGCCAATGTGATCACGGATGCCTGAAGCTGTATCAGCCACGTAGTCTGCCAAACAACGTTGCGGAACGCCTGGCGCTTTACGACTTTGCTGGCGGAGCATATGCAGTCGTGCATCGTCCAAAACGATGTCGTCTCCATCGCGTTGCGCCGCAAAGAGTCCGCACACAGCGCGCGCCTTGATCGAACCATCTGCAATAATCGTCTGCAACAACTGTTGTGCGTCGTCAAAGAGTTTCCTTGCCTCCTTGCCAACTATTGGGTCTTCAAAAATCACTGGATACTTCCCTCGTAGCTCCCACGACTGGAAGAATGGTGTCCAATCGATGTATGGTTCGAGGGTGGCAAGGGGCACGTTATCAAACGTTGTCACGCCGAGCTTGTGTGGCACGGGGGCCACCTTGGTAAGATCAAGACTAACTCCGGCGTCACGAGCTTGTTGCAGCGTGACGTATGATTTCTCGTCGCTTCTTCGCGCATAGTCGGATCGAACGGTTGCATACTCAGTGCGGAGCGACTCTTCAAATGGACCACGTAGATCTGCATTTACAAAGTTGCCGGCAACGGGAACGGCTCTCGAAGCATCAAGGACGTGAACCACCGTGCCGCTGTATGCTGGCGCGATCTTCACCGCTGTATGTGTGCGAGAAGTTGTTGCGCCACCAATCAACAACGGGAGTTTCAATCCACGGCGTTCCATTTCCTTCGCGACGTGCGTCATCTCGTCGAGTGACGGAGTGATGAGTCCGCTAAGACCGATCATATCCACATTCTCGGCAATCGCAGTGTCTAGGATCTTGTCTGCAGACACCATCACGCCCAAGTCGATCACACGATAGTTATTGCAGCCAAGAACTACTCCCACGATGTTCTTCCCAATATCGTGCACATCGCCTTTCACGGTAGCCATGAGTACAGTACCCGTTGGCGATGAAGCGATACCAGCTAAACGCTTCTCTTCTTCCATATACGGTGTGAGGATGGCGACCGCTTTCTTCATCACACGTGCAGACTTCACTACTTGCGGAAGGAACATCTTTCCTGCGCCAAAGAGATCGCCAACTTCATTCATGCCGTCCATGAGTGGACCTTCGATGATCGATAGAGGCGAGCCGTAATTCATGCGCGCTTCTTCTACATCCACATCGATGAATTCTGTGATTCCTTTCACCAATGCATGGCGAAGACGTGACTCCACTCGTTCCTGACGCCAAGCTTCATTCTTGACTTCTTGCTTTTCCACACCTTTCACAGATTCAGCAAACACCAGCATTCGCTCTGTTGCATCTGGTCGACGATTCAGCAACACATCTTCAACGTGTTCGAGTAAGTCCTTTGGAATCTCGTCGTACACATCGATCTGTCCGGCGTTGACAATGCCCATGTCAAGACCCGCTTGGATGGCATGATACAAGAACGCTGTATGCATTGCCTTTCGAACAGGCTCATTTCCTCGGAAGGAAAATGAAATATTGCTAACGCCGCCGCTCACGTGCACATTGGGCAAGTGCGCCTTAATCCAATGTGTTGCCCGCAGGAAGTCTACTGCATAGTTATTGTGCTCATCAATACCGGTACCAACTGTGAGGATGTTCGGGTCAAAGATGATGTCTTGAGCCGGCATGCCAACTGTTTGCGTGAGGATTCTATACGCTCGTTCACAGATTTCAATTCTTCGTTCGAACGTATCTGCCTGACCTCGTTCATCAAACGCCATGACAATCACCGCTGCACCGTAGTCTCTGCAGAGACGTGCATGATGAACAAACGCATCTTCGCCTTCTTTGAGCGAGATCGAATTCACGATGCCCTTACCTTGCAAACACTGAAGTCCTGATTCTATCACAGACCACTTCGACGAATCCAACACAACTGGTACGCGAGAGATATCTGGTTCAGAGGCGATCAGCTGCATGAAGCGCGTCATTGCGGCTTCCGAGTCGAGCATGCCCTCGTCCATGTTCACATCTATCAGTTGCGCACCATTGTCTACTTGCTGCCGTGCAACGTCAAGGGCCTTTTCATACTCGTTGTTAAGAATGAGCTTTGCGAACGCTTTCGACCCCGTTACGTTGGTCCGTTCGCCGATGTTCACAAAGTTCATCGAAGGTGTGATCTCGAGAGGTTCCAGTCCACTCAGTCGAAGATGAGGTTCTCTTGTTGGGATGCGACGTGGAGCAACATCGGCCACAGCCAAGGCGATGGCGCGGATGTGATCCGGCGTTGTACCGCAACAACCACCTACGATGTTCAAGAAGCCTGAACTCGCGTAGTCGCGAGCCTGCTCGGCCATATACTCCGCCGTTTCGTCATATCCACCCATCGCGTTCGGCAAGCCAGCATTAGGGTAGAGGGAAACAAACGTTGTTGCTACGTCGCTGATCTCCTCGATGAAGGGGCGCATCATTGAAGAGCCGAGCGCGCAGTTCAAGCCAATCGACAGAAGGTCTTGTGCATGAGAAAGCGACGTCCACATGGCTTCCGGTGTTTGTCCCGACAGCGTTCTGCCGGACATGTCAACAATGGTACCACTAATCATCACCGGCATGGAAGGCATCCCTTCATCACGCGCTTCTGCATATGCCTTTACTGCAGCTTTTGCATTGAGCGTATCGAAAATGGTTTCGATCAACAGCAGATCTACCCCACCTTCGTAGAGAGCCTTCATTTGCTGTTTGTAAGCATCGACGAGTTCCCGAAATGTCACAGATCGGAAGCCCGGATCGTTCACGTCCGGTGAAAGCGACAACGTCTTATTCGTAGGCCCTACTGCACCGGCAACAAAGCGCGGCTTTGCAGGATTTCGCGCCGTCATCTCATCCGTTGCAGATCGAGCAAGGCGAGCCGCTTCTACATTGAGTTCATGCACGATATGCTCGAGTGCATAATCGGCTTGCGCGAACAAATTGCTACTGAACGTGTTTGTTTCGATGATGTCTGAGCCCGCCTCTAAGTACTCCATGTGGATGGAGCGAATCACATCGGGACGCGTGAGAACGAGGAGGTCGTTATTCCCTTTCAGCGAGCTTGAGTGTGCGGCAAAGCGATCACCGCGAAAATCCTCTTCTTCCAACGAGTGGCGTTGGATCATGGTGCCCATGGCACCATCGAGAATCAAAATGCGTTCGGTAAGGAGCTGTCGGATGTCGATCATAGTCTACAAAACTACAATTCGGTGCACCATAACAGTAGTGGAATCGATGGTATAGTGCAGACGTGTCGAACGAACAGACAGCATGTACGTCCCATCTTCACATGCTTCGGTCCGTCGATAGGGATGCGGAAAGGGGTCTAACGAGAGGACTCGCTCCACATGCGCACGAAGTCTTGGGTCCGATACAATAACCGATTCAACCGATGAATCGAAGCCCACCGTAAACCTCGGCTGAAGAGCAGCATCGTCAACCCATCCCGCCTTGCTACCTTCAAAGGCATCTGCATACGAGAGATATGGCTTGATATCAAGGACGGGGGTGCCGTTCAAGAGATCCGTCTCGGCGATTGTTACGCGAAGGCCGCGGATATGCACGAGTCGAGCAACGCTTAACGCAATGGGGTTAGGGCGGTGAGGGGATCTGGTTGCAAAAACGCCGCGTTTCACGTCGCTACGCGGAGGCAGAACCTTTGGCTTCCATGCCTCTGCACGGTGAAACCATGCAATGATCCAAATGCGTTCGAATCCTTCGAGGTCCTGCAAGGCTTGCTCGTAGTTTTGATGTGGCTC
>JBBRES010000055.1:0-12758 GCA_038202665.1 Kapaibacterium sp. (SeqCode)
GCTACCGACGTATGCAACCCGCAAATGACATTGTTCTTGGTTGGACAAAAGGTCGTACGGCCAACACTTCTTTGTCCGACAGCTAGTTGATACAAAAGTCAAACCAATTGTCGAAACCTAGGGTAGCAACACCATGTCACTCCTTTGCCGAAGGTTGTGGGCACGCTCTGGCACTGTCGCATGCCTGGAGTGCAGACCAATGGACCATACGTAGTTACCTAGGCACGATTGATGCGATTGACAAGGCTGTTGTAGCATTCCCCGTATATTGCATGCATCGAACATGAGAGAAACCATGCCAATTTCTTGAAGCTATCAAGGCTGGAAAATTGAAAGCCGAGTACGAGACCGAGGCATGGTAGCGGCATAACAGCACTTGTTCCGAATCTGATTGATGCAGACAATTGCGCGAGTAAAAGGCGGCATGGAAGCAGGAATTGAGAGAAGATTTGCCGTGCCTCGGAGCTGAGAACACCCATGACTACACGAAATACACCCGTTTGTTCGTCAACTTCCCCTCAGTGATAAAAGCACTTTCTGCCATATTGCTCTGTTGCCTGTTCCTGGTTTCTACCGGACAGGTGTCACCTTTAAAAAAAGAGCCCAGAAGCGTAGTTGGGTCACAAAAGTCGAACGCGCAAGCACTGCATAAACTATCTGCAAACGAAGGTGCCGAAGACCTGCAGGAGCTAGACCACGAGGGTGCTCTTGCAGAACTTGTAGCGAGTCTCTCAGATGAATGGGCAGTCAAAGCAAAGCACGATAAGCAACCTGCACATAGTGATTGGTGTATAGGCGAAGCAACGCCGCTCTACATAAGAGTCTGTAGTATTCAGATCTAGCATAGATCTCATTTCGTAGCCCCCCCCCCTTTTTTCCTTCCAAACGCATCACTCTACGCCTGGCGTTCTGTGGTTGCTCGCGCGCGCACACAAACTCTATCTCACATTCAAACACAAAGATGAATACTGCGCTAAAAATCGCAGGCATCATTGCATGCCTTGGCTTTGCCAGTTGCAAACCAGAACACGCCACGCACGACGAAGACCAAATCAAGTTCGTTGTTAGCTCTCCTTTGAGAAAAGACACCTCGCTGCTTCGCGAATATGTGTGTCAGATAAAGGCCATCCAGCACATCGAGCTTCGAGCTCTGGAGCGTGGGTATCTCGAGAACATTCTTGTTGATGAAGGTCAGCTCGTGAAAAAGGGGCAACCGATGTTTCAAATCATGCCAACGATTTACCAAGCAGAGTACATGAAGGCCCAGGCCGAAGCGAAGGTTGCGGAGATAGAGTACTTGAATACAAGAACACTAAACGACAGTAATGTTGTTTCCAAGAATGAACTAGCAATGGCAAAGGCAAGATTCGATCACGCCAAAGCAGAGGTGGCGCTTGCGGATGCACACCTACAGTTTGCGAAGATCAGTGCGCCGTTTACTGGAATCATGGACCGATTGCATGTTCGTCATGGGTCGCTGCTTGGAGAGGGCGACATGCTCGCGTCGCTTTCAGACAACAGCTCTATGTGGGTGTATTTCAATGTTCCAGAAGCCCAATACCTGAACCACATGACCCATACTCGCAGCGACAGTCTTGTTCGTGTGACGCTGCGTATGGCAAACAATGAAGTGTTCAAACACGAAGGCGTCGTAACAACTATCGAGGCAGACTTCAATAACGAAACGGGGAACATCGCGTTTCGGGCGACGTTTCCCAACGCTGAAGGTTTGCTACGCCATGGAGAAACAGGTAGCATTCTCATGTCCGAAGCACTTCCCAACGCACTGCTCATTCCGCAAAAGGCAACGTTCGAGGTGTTAGACAAGAAGTATGTCTATGTAGTCGGAAAAGACAACATAGTCCACTCAAGACAGATATCCATTCGAACAGAACTTCCGCACATCTACGTTGTTGGAGACGGTCTTGCAGTAGGGGACAAGATCCTTTTTGAAGGTATTCGCAAGGTAAAGGATGGCGACAAAATCACCTACTCCACGGTGACGCCGGAAGCATCGATGGAAAGTCTTGAACTCCACGCAGAATAATAATCACCTCCCTACACGGCGAACATGTTCAGCAAAATTCTCTATAGACCGGTTCTCGCGATTGTAATCTCGATCGTGATCCTCTTCGTTGGCCTTTTGGCTATTCACCAACTGCCTACGGAACAATTCCCACAGATCTCGCCAACAACGGTACAGATTGCAATTTCCTATCCGGGTGCAAGCGCCGATGTTCTTGTGAAGTCTACGTTGATCTCTCTCGAACAGTCCATCAACGGCGTGCCAGGAATGAGATACATAGCCTCCGACGCAACAAGTGCCGGTGAAGCAACAATACGCGTGATTTTTGAACCAGGCACAGATCCCAATCAGGCTGTTGTGCGGGTAAAGACGCGTGTGGATCAAGTGATGCCGCTGCTTCCACCACTTGTTCAGCGCGAAGGAGTGATTATCACACCGGTTCTCCCAAGCATGTTGATGTATGTGAACCTGTATAGCACAGACAAGCACGCAGATCAGAACTTCCTCTACAACTATGCAAACGTCAACCTCATTCCAGAGATCAAAAGAATCAAAGGAATTGCATCAGCAACCATCTTGGGTACGCGACAATATGCAATGCGCATTTGGCTGAAGCCCGACAGGATGCGCGCATACAACATCTCTGCAGAAGAGGTAATGAAGGCAATGCAAGAGCAGAGTGTTATCGCCCGACCCGGCAGACTTGGCCAAAGCTCTGGCAAGCAAGCGCAATCCCTTGAATACGTATTGAACTATCAAGGCAGATTCAACCAACCATCGCAATACGAGAACATCATCTTACGAGCCAATGAGGATGGCGAGAGTATTCACCTCAAAGATGTTGCAACGGTGGAACTAGGCTCAGAATTCATTGATATCTATTCCAATCTCGATGGACATCCTTCTGCGGCTATTGTCCTGAAACAATCCTATGGCAGTAATGCCACGGAAGTCATTGAGAATATCAAGACAAAACTCGAGGAACAGCAAGGCAGCTTCCCCGCCGGCATGCACTTCAAAATCAGTTATGACGTGTCGAAATTCCTAGATGCCTCGATAGAACAAGTAACCCATACGCTACGAGATGCCTTCATCCTCGTGGCCTTGGTCGTCTTTATCTTCCTGGGAGACTGGAGATCTACGCTAATCCCAACGCTCGCCGTTCCTGTTTCGCTGATTGGTGCATTCTTTGTGTTGCAGATGTTTGGCCTTTCCATAAATCTCGTAACGCTCTTCGCCCTCGTCCTAGCCATTGGGATTGTTGTAGACGACGCCATCGTGGTTGTAGAGGCCGTGCACGCGAAAATGGCTGAAGATGGATCTTCGCCGTATCAGGCAGTACAGAGTGTGATGAAGGAAATTAGCGGCGCCATTATTGCCATCACGCTTGTCATGGTATCGGTGTTCTTGCCCATTGCCTTTATGTCTGGTCCGGTGGGAACATTCTACCGACAGTTCTCCATCACGATGGCCGCGTCAATCATCCTTTCCGCCATCGTTGCCCTTACCCTTACCCCAGTTCTTTGTGCATTGATCTTAAAAAACACGCACGGCGAAACAAAGAAGCCGTCCCTCATTAATCGCTTCATACATCTGTTCGACAAAAACTTCGATAAAGTGACGAACATGTATGTATGGCTCCTGAAGAAGACAGTGCATCGAAGAATTGTCACATTTGGAATTCTCTCGTTGTTTGGGGCAGGCATATTCTTTGTGGACGCAATCCTGCCAGCTGGGTTTATACCTGGAGAGGATCAAGGCACCATCTACGCTATCATTCAAACACCGCCCGGTGCTACGCTTGAGCGTACTAATCAAGTAGCAATCAAGCTCCAACACATCTGTAAGGAAATCAACGATATCGAATCTGTATCTGCCCTTGCGGGATATGAAATCATGACGGAGGGTCGTGGAAGCAATGCTGGTACATGTCTGATCAACCTGAAAAGTTGGTCGTCGCGCGATCATAATGTGCACGAAGTAATGGAAGAGCTCGAGGAGAAAACGCGCAACATGGGCGCCGTGATAGAGTTCTTCGAGCCGCCAGCCGTGCCTGGATTTGGATCTTCCGGAGGCTTCTCTGTTCGTATGCTCGACAAAACGAATTCTACCAACTATCAAGAATTCGAGCGGATTAACAATCAGTTCATGCAGGCGCTCAGAAAACGAAAAGAAATAACGGGATTGTTCACCTTTTTTGCTGCGAACTATCCGCAATACGAGCTCATTGTTGACAACAATGCGGCAATGCAAAAAGGCGTTTCAATTGGAAAGGCCATGGAGAACCTGAACATCCTCATTGGCAGTACCTATGAACAAGGCTTCATTCGCTTCGACCGATTCTTCAAAGTGTATGTGCAGGCTGCACCTGAATACCGACGCTATCCGTCGGATCTCGAGAATCTGTTTGTGAAGAATGAGAAGGGTGATATGGTGCCGTATTCGTCCTTCATGAGAATAAAGAAGACGCAGGGTCCAAACGAACTCACACGATATAACCTGTACAACTCTGCGGCCATCCGAGGACTACCATCAGCCGAGTACACAACGGGCGATGCAATCAATGCAATCAAGGAAGTTGCAAAAGAGTCGCTTCCTCGTGGCTACGACATTGCATGGGAAGGTCTATCATACGACGAAGCTGCGCGCGGTAACGAGGCGATCTACGTATTCATCGTGGTATTGATCTTTGTCTACCTTGTTCTTGCAGCGCAATACGAAAGTTTTGTGTTGCCACTCGCGGTGATCCTCTCGTTGCCCATCGGTGTGTTTGGTGCGTTCATGCTCCTTGAACTCATGGGGCTTGCTAACGACATCTATGCACAGGTTGGGTTGATCATGCTCGTGGGTCTATTGGGTAAGAACGCTGTACTCATCGTGGAGTTTGCGGTGCAACGACAGCACCAAGGAGTACCGATTCTCGATGCGGCCATTGAAGGAGCAAAAGTTCGCTTCCGACCAATTCTTATGACGTCGTTCGCCTTCATTGCCGGTCTGATTCCACTCATCATTGCAACGGGTCCAGGTGCGATCGGAAACCGCACCATCGGAGCGTCTTCGCTTGGTGGAATGTTGGTGGGAACGCTCATTGGAGTGATTGTGATTCCTGGTTTGTACTTCGTATTTGCTGATCTCATCAAGGGGCGCAAACTGCTGCACGATGAACATGACGAACCACTGTCTGAGGAGTATGTACATATCAAAGAAAGAAGGGAGACCTAGTCAAATGAAATGGATCGTAATTGCAACATTCTCTATGCTGTTCGTAACGGCATGCGTGCCCACAATTGTTCACAAGACAGCCGATGTAACGATGCCGTCGAACTTTACCCGATTGGCAGACACCGTCAGCACCGGCTCTGTGAATTGGAGAACGTTCTATAACGACACGAACCTGATTGCCATTATTGATTCAGCGCTTCGTCACAATCAAGACCTGAACATGGTCTTGCAGGGGATAGACATTGCACAGAACGACGTGACGGCAAAGCGAGGAGAGTACTTACCATTTGTCAAATTCCGAGCAGGCGCCGGTGTTGAGAAGTCGGGTCGATATACGCGGAATGGCGCGGTGGACGAGAATGTAGACGTCACCCCCGGACAGCGCCTTCCCACCCCGCTCCCTACCATAGATGTAGGGGCTGACGTTTCTTGGGAAGTAGACATTTGGAAGAAGCTTCGCAATGCCACTCAAGCTTCAGCCCTTCGATACCTCTCCACTATCGAAGGCACGAACTTCATGGTCACAACAATCGTTGCAGAAATCGCATCAAGCTATTACGAACTCATGGCGCTCGACAATCTCCTAGATGCGATCAATGCAAACATCAACATTCAAAAGAATGCCCTTCGAATCGTAGAACTTCAGAAACAAGCAGCGCGCACTACCGAGCTTGCCGTAAAGAAGTTCGAGGCAGAAGTGTTGAAGAACGAGAGTCGCAGATACGATGTGCAACAACGCATTATTGAAACAGAGAATCACATCAACTTTATGGCTGGACGATTTCCACAACACATAGATCGGGATTCAAAGACATTTCTCGACATCTCGCCTGACTCTCTCCATGCTGGAATTCCAACACAATTGCTTCAAAACCGACCCGACGTGAAACAAGCCGAACTAGAACTTGCAGCAACAGACTTAGACATCGATGTTGCAAAGGCGAGGTTCTATCCATCTCTGAACATTGTTGCTGGTATCGGATATCAGGCAATGAATGCGCAATACTTGGTGTCGACTCCCGAGTCCATGATCTTTAGCATTGCAGGTGAGCTCATGGTACCAGTGATTAATCGTAATGCAATCACTGCTTCATATCTCAATGCAAGTGCACGACAGATCCAGGCTGCCTATTCCTATGAACGCACTATTCTGAACTCCTACGTCGAGGTTGCCAATCAACTCGCGAAAGTAGAGAACACGCAGAGCAGCTATCAACGGAAGCGGCAGCAGGTACAGGCGTTAACGGAATCTGTAGACATAGCGAATAGCTTGTTCTTGTCTGCTCGTGCAGATTACATGGAGGTATTGATGACGCAACGCGACGCGCTCGAAGCAAAGATGGACTTGATCGAAACAAAGTCAGCACAGCTTCACGCCTACGTGAATGTATACCAAGCACTCGGTGGCGGTTGGAGATAATGCGAAAGACGTGTATGAAATATCAGGTGCCGACTAGGTTTGTTTCATTGATGTACGCGATTGTATCACAAACAACAACAGGAACACTGATACCAACACGATACTTGTCCAAACATTTCCGAGATCGAGTCCTGCCGGCTTCGAGATAAAGTTGCCAATCGTTGCACCAATAGGATGGACGAAGACCAGGGCTAGACAATACAAAGCACAGTAGATTTCACATCATGACGGAACCGAGATTACACGGGAGCCTGTGGAGCTTCTGGAGTTTGTGGAGCTTGTACTGGCGGTCGTTTGACATGTACGTCGAGCTGTGGATAGGGGACGCGAATGCCGGCCTCTGAGAAGGCAACGCTAACTGCAAAATTGACTTGACTCTGCAGCGAATCGGGTGTGTGTGCGTATTGGCTCGTCCAAACCCACAGGTAGAACTTTAGAGCGGAATCACCAAACGTCTCAAAGATTACAACAGGTGGTGGCTCTTTGTGAATACCGTCGTTTGCATTTGCTACAGCTAGTAAGACACGCTCTACTTCTCTCGGGTCTGCATCGAACGCGGCGTTCGCATAAATCTTCAATCGCACTGTTTCATAATCGAGTGAACGGTTGATCACCGTTGAACCAATGAAATAGGAGTTCGGAACGATTACCGACACACCCTCATTGGTTCGTAGGGTAGAGGCACGAATTGCGATGTCCACAATGTTGCCTTCGATTCCATCCACCACAATCCGGTCGCCAAGTTTGATTGGTCGCTCCAGCAGAATCACAATGCCGCTCACGAAGTTGTTCACGATGTTCTGCAGACCAAAACCAATACCTACGCTCAATGCGCCAAAGATCACGGTAACAGCACCTAGTTGGAGTCCAGACCACTGAACAGCCGAGATGGCAGTAACGACGATAATCAGATAGCTAAAGAGAATCAGGAAAGAATTGATCGGACCAAGATTCGCTCCCTTGCGCTTTCCAATCCGCTTCATTACTATTCGACGGAAGGTGCGAAGGACAAGTACGACAATGACGACGACAAAAATTGAGATGAGCAGCGGCTTGATTGTGATTCCTTGAGCTCCCGTATTGAAAATGGGAGTTTCAAGTAGAAAGGTCATGAACTCATTCATGGACGTCCAGCAGTAGTGAGAAGCGCACCGCGCGCACTACAACTTACCGTAAAAGACTGCCAATGTTCCATCCATTCCATAGGATCGAGTAGCCAAGTGGACAGCTAGGCAGACGTTAGCGTCTAAACATCACTGTCATCTCGGCAGATGGTTGCCGAAATCCTATTCCTTCGAAGAAATCCTTTGAATCTCCAAGGGCATGAACGGTGATCGGCACATTGGGATAATGTCTCGCAATCTCGTCTATCATCGCGCGGGCAACACCGCAACGTCGAAAGTCTGGATGTACCACGATCTCTCCGATAAACGTTGAGTGTACTTCGACTCAGAAAGCCCTGCACCTTCAAAACGAGCGCACATTCATTGCCTTGTTTACATGCATCCCCGCCGCCGTACCAACTGCAACTGCATTCGCCACAGTTCGCATAGGCGAGGAGTTGTCGCCACAGGCATACACACCATCTACCGACGTCTGCTGCTGATGGTCTACGATGATGTATCCATCGTCGTTGTGATTGCAGCCAAGCATGGCGGGGATAATGCAATGCTGTTCGAATGCACACTTTGCATAGATAACGTCGAGATCTATGCGCGCACCATCTTCGAACGTGAGGCCATGAAGCCGGCCGTCTGTGTGTCTGATAGCAGAGATTGGTGATTCAACGATTGAAACACCTCGAGAACGAAGATCCCACGTCTGATTTGCGGAGAGAGTGGAGGCGCCGTTGGTGAACAGGGTCAGTTGCGATGTCCAATTTGAAATGAGAACGGTGTACTCATATCCTGACGTGCCATTTGCAAGCACGCCGGTTTTCTGGTGACGCACTTCGTAGCCATGACAATATGGACAGTGAAGAACAGATGTACCCCAACACTCCTTGAACCCATCGATGCTCATCATGATATCTGTTATGCCGGTGGCGAAGATCAACATTGATGCCTCAAATGCGTTGCCACACATGGTCTCGGCCCGAAATCCCGTCGCCGTTTTTTGAACATGTACAACTACATCACCAATCGACACTATCGTTGGATATGCTTCAAGTCGCTCACGTGCAATGCGTGTGATCTCTGCGGGCGTATCTCCGTCGTGTGTGAGAAAATTGTGTGAGTGTGGCGTCATCCGATTGCTTGGCATTCCGGCATCGATGATCAACACAGATCGAAGTGCTCTGCCAAGCGCCATCCCCGCAGCCATGCCACCATAACTCCCACCGATGATGATTACGTCAAATGGAGAGGCGGTACTCATTGCTTCTCCAAGAGGGGAGTACGCTTGAACAATGCCAAGATTCGATCGACTGTTGGAACGCCGTAGAAGACGATCACTGGTACGAGGACAAGAGTCGTGATGAACGTTCGCACGTAGAGTGGTACTCCGGCGAGAACGTCATGTGTGAAATACAGAAAGAGTGTGAGTGCGGGATAGATTACTACCCAGATTTTAGCCGAGGCAATCCAACGTGCTGTTGTCTTCATTCAAGTGCTCCAATTGTGTGCATAGAAAATCATGCACAAATCTATTGGTGGCGCGTGGCTGCTTGATAGGACAGAACTGCAGTTGAGTGGTACTTATCGATAGTCTCTGCGGAACACTTCCGGTGAAACGCCGGTGTGTTTTTTGAAGTAGCGAATGAAATAGGAAGGGTCATCGTAGCCCAAATGGTAAGCGATCTCTTTCACTTGTTCTGTTGTAGCAAGGAGATGTCGCTTCGCCTCCGTAATGATATGTTCGTTGATCAGCACTGAACACGTGTTGCCGGTTAACGACTTAGTAAGTGCATTCACTTGATACGACGACATGTGCATCATCCGAGCATAGTCTGATGTTAGTTTCTGCTGTGTGAGATGCTGTTCGATCAGGTCAACAAGTTCGTCGTATCGCTCAAGTGCATACGCGGTCTGGCCTGCACTCTCGTCGGCATCGGAGCTGCCTTGTCTTGCAAGCTCGATCATCAACAGAGAGAAAAGGGCATCGATGGCCGATTGAGTGCCGAGTGTAGGTGTCTCTTGCTCGATGATGATAGAGCCGATGGTGCCGCAGATTCTCTCGAAATCAACTGGCTCAGGGTGCACCACGCTGTGACGACTCGCCCGACGGAGCAGCTCTTTAGGGAGTCCGTTGAGTCGACGGACATAGTCCGCCGAAAACTCCACCAAGTACCCTGTGCAAGCCGCCTCGAGCGAGAGACGGTGCGCCTGACCTGGGCGAACGAAGAAGACGGAACGATCCGAAACGGGATACGACACAAAGTCGATCTCATGTGAACCAGCTCCGCGATGAACAACAAGCAAGAAGTAGAACTCGTGTCGGTGCAACGACTCCTCGCGCTTCGTACCCTTCAACACCTCCTGCAAATGCCGTACATGTACGTCGACACCTGCTACGGCGGCATGGTGGGAGGGTTGGATGGATCGAATTGGAATGTGTTGCATGCCACGCGAATGTAGGATGTTTCTTGAGTAACTCTCAAGCCGTAGATTGTCTGGCATGAAAGCAACACACGTCGAATCGCATCGTGCACATCGCATTGGTTGGCTACGCGCCTCGGTCTTAGGTGCCAACGACGGCGTGGTATCGGTGTCGAGCCTCGTTGTTGGCGTAGCTGTAGGTGGTGCTTCGGCAGACCTAATCTTGCTCACAGGTATGGCCGGACTCGTTGCAGGTGCGCTATCGATGGCGGCTGGAGAGTACATCTCTGTGCAGTCACAGGCCGACACAGAAAATGCTGATTTGGATCGCGAGCGTAAGGAATTGCTTGAAGAGCCAGAGAAGGAGCTCGAGGAACTCACGAATATCTATGTAGGACGCGGACTCGACCAACAACTCGCGCGCCAGGTAGCGCTGCAACTCACAGAAGGCGACGCCCTCTCGGCACATGCGCGGGATGAGCTCGGCATTACGGAAATGCTCCGCGCCCGACCTGTTCAAGCCGCCCTTGCATCGGCCGCCGCCTTTAGTATAGGCGCTTCGATTCCCATCCTTGCCGCCCTCTTCGCTCCAGCAGATCGTGTGGCAATGATTACCACAGGAGTAACGCTTGTCAGCCTGACGGCACTTGGATCGCTTGCTGCGTGGGCCGGAGGAGCAACGATTTGGAGAGGGGCGCTACGGGTGACGTTCTGGGGTGCGATTGCTATGGCTGCAACGGCGTTCGTTGGACGATTGTTTGGCGCTAACGTGTAAGTAAACGCTTACGGAATGATGACAATGGCAACATGAATACAAGATCTTCTCGATGAACTCGAATCCATTGGTAACAGTACTGTGCGTGAGCATCGTGCACGAGAAACCGACGGGAAC
Organism: Kapaibacterium sp. (SeqCode); assembly: GCA_038202665.1. GTDB lineage: Bacteria > Bacteroidota > Ignavibacteria > Kapaibacteriales > Kapaibacteriaceae > Kapaibacterium. Next base: position 11,097 of record JBBRES010000055.1, read on the forward strand.
AAGCAGTATGGCGTGAAGCTTGGCGACATACGAAGCATCGCGAAAAGAATCAAAACGGATCATGCGCGGGCCCTGTCGCTTTGGGAGACGCGCATACTCGATGCACGGCTACTAGCCATTCTTCTGATGAAGCCTCAGGAACTCACAACAAAACAGCTGGAGACAATGGTTAAAGACGCTCGAGGCGTGCAGCTTGCAGACTGGCTTCAGGCTTATGTGGTCAAGATCCATCCGCAGAAAGAGGTGCTTCGACTTGCCTGGATGGACGACTCGAATCCATGGGTCGCAAGGGCTGGCTGGGGACTCACGTCAGCGAGGATATCGAAAGACCCAGAGGGCCTCGACCTTTCCGCCTTACTGGACCGCATTGAGTCTACCATGCCCTCATCAGCCCCTGAAGCTCAGTGGACCATGAACTTCTGTTTGGCTGGTATTGGCATTCATCACGCGCATCTTCGACATCGTGCGATCGCCATTGGCGAACGACTTGGCATCTATCGCGACTACCCTGTTTCGAAGGGATGCACGTCGCCCTTTGCCCCTGTTTGGATCGCAGAGATGGTCAGTCGCAATACGTAGGTGATTCCTTACACAACATCACGAGGTAGTATATGAAGACTACGTCTGCACCACATCACAAAGTTGATGCCTACCTCGAAAAAGCCACTCGATGGCAAGACGAGATGAAGGCGCTTAGGGCTCTGCTCTTGGCATCTGGTCTAACAGAGGAGCTAAAGTGGTATCAACCCGTGTACACGTTGGAAGGCCGCAACGTTGCAATCATCAGCAGCTTTAAAGAGCACTGTATCATCGGATTTTTTAAGGGTGCACTCTTACGAGACGAGCAGAAGGTATTGAGTGTGCCGGGTGAGAACACGCAGTCTTCGCGCTTCTTCAAATTCACGTCGATGGGTGAAATCAAACGTCAGAAGTATCTTATCAAAGCATATATCCAGGAAGCCATCCAGGTAGAGAAGTCTGGCTTGAAAGTAGAATTCAAGAAGATATCTGAACGCACTCTTCCTGAAGAGCTCCAGAAGCAATTCAGCGCGCAGCCTGCGCTGCAAAGGGCATTTGAGTCGCTTACTCCCGGACGTCAGCGCGCCTACCTTCTGCACTTCTCATCGCCCAAGCAATCTGCCACACGAGTATCCCGTATCGAGAAATGCGCCGAGCGAATCCTTAACGGCCTCGGCTTAACCGACTAACAGTCTCTTCCCGGCAGCCTCCCGGCAGCTTCCCGGCAGCCTCCCGGCAGCTTCCCGGCAGCCTCCCGGCAGACTGTCACATTACACTGGTCACTCGTCACTTCTCACTTGACTTCTCACTCGTCACTTCTCACTTCTCACTTTCCCTGCAGGCTTTAAACACAAAAGCCCCGTCACATGACGAGGCTTTTTGATGTACACCGTACGGGAATTGAACCCGTGTTACCGCCGTGAAAGGGCGGTGTCCTAACCCCTAGACGAACGGTGCGTCGATAGAAGACCGTAAATTTAAGGACTTTTTGTCCATCTCTCCAAAAGCAACATGAAGGTTATTGGCATTACAGGCGGAATTGGGTCTGGAAAATCGTCGGTTGTTAGCATGCTCCGTACCCTGGGGTGGATCGTCTACTCGTCTGATGAGACGGCGAAACTTCTGATGGATACCGACCCAACC
>JBBRES010000056.1:0-12588 GCA_038202665.1 Kapaibacterium sp. (SeqCode)
GAGCGTTGGCCGTAGCCACCACCCGAACGACCGCCACCTTCAGAACGTTGGCCACCCTCAGAACGTTGGCCACCCTCCGAGCGTTGGCCGTAGCCACCACCCGAACGACCGCCACCTTCAGAACGTTGGCCATAGCCACCGCCCGAACGTCCGCCACCTGAACGACCGCCGCCACCGCCACCGCCGTACGAGCGCTGCCCACCGCGATTACCACCTGGACGTCCGCCACCTGAACCACCCGAACCGCCGCCTTGTTGGTCGAACGGACGAATGAAAATGTCGATATGGTATGGCTGATCAGTGTCAACTGCGATGTTACGCTTCAAATGCTTTTGAATGTCGCGCATCGATGATGCTTCGCTTGGATCGCAGAGCGACACAGCCATACCTGATGCACCGGCACGACCCGTACGACCAATGCGGTGTACGAACGTTTCTGGTGTATCCGGCATTTCATAGTTGATCACGTACTTCAACGAATCAATGTCGATACCGCGAGCAGCAATGTCTGTTGCAACGAGTACACGAACTTGACCAGACTTGAAGGAACGCAGGGCACGTTGACGTGCATCCTGTGATTTGTCTCCATGCAATGCTTCTGCATTAATGCCATGGCGAAGGAGATCCTTCGATACCCGATCTGCAGCACGCTTTGTACGTGTGAAGACCAAGGCACTTCCGGTCAGCGAAGTTGTAAGCAGGTGATTCAGAAGATCCTTCTTCATCAACTTATCAACGAAGAAGACCTTCTGTTCAACAGTTTCTACGGCCGATGATACTGGAGATACTTCAACTGTGAATGGATCGCGAAGAAGCGATGCAGACAGGTCCTTGATCTCGCCAGGTACCGTTGCAGAATAGAAGACAGTTTGACGATCCTTCGGGATCAGTGGAATGAGACGTCGAATGTCGGTGATGAATCCCATGTCGAGCATGCGATCCGCCTCATCCAACACAAACGTCGTCACCCTATCAAGCACAAGTGCTTGTTGCTCGAGCAGATCGATCAAACGGCCAGGTGTTGCAACAACAACGTCTACGCCGCGACGAAGCAATTCGATTTGTGGACGTGCCGAAACACCTCCATACACGCAAGCTTGTTTGAAGCGGATGAAGCGTCCGTAAGCAGCAAAACTCTCGGAGATCTGCACGGCCAATTCGCGCGTTGGCGCTAGGATCAATGCAGATGGTGTGCCAGGCTCGTAGTTGTACGTGCGCTTGTAAGCGTGCGTCGATCGAAGCCGTGGCTGTTGTTTGGGGGCTTCCTGGCTTACCGTGAGCGCGATCTTCTGCAAAATTGGCAGAGCGAAAGCGGCCGTTTTACCAGTGCCGGTTTGTGCGCAACCGAAGACGTCACGGCCTTCGAGTACAGCAGGAATGGATTGTGCCTGAATAGGCGTTGGCTTATCATAGCCCTCTTCTTTGAGTGCACGAAGAAGTGGGTCAATAAGACCTAAATCGGAAAAGGTCATAGACCTTCCTTACAAAAAGTGGAACACGGTGCACATCCCTCGCGTGAAGCGACACGTTGCCGCTAAGCACGTCATGCTAACCGTGTTGGGACCTTCTGAAGGAAGAGAATAAACGGCTGACAGGAGAGATATACTACACTAGAGTAGTGTATGACGAACACAAAGATAGGGAATTGTGCGATATTCGCCAATGAATAAGGAGTCATAAACCTATGATACGATTGAACTACGCCGTTTTGCTTTGTGTGTTCACAAGTATAACGACACTTGCTCAGGTTCCCACACAATGGGGGAGCAGAGGTATTGGCGGCGGCGGCGCGATGTTCGCACTGAGCATCCACCCCAACAACGGAAATGATTTCTACGCCGGCTGTGATATGAGCGAACTCTTTCATAGCACCGATGGCGGGATGAGCTATTCAATCGCATCCTTTCAGCAGGCGAATGGAAATCATAACTCCACAGTTCGGTATACGAACGTTCCCGGTCTTTTGTACGTGATCAATTACAAAATGAATGGCGTGCTCGATCACGTTGTTCCTGCAAAAAGTACAGATGGGGGAATGTCGTGGTCGATGCTGCCGGGCACTCCAGATGAATCCGAAGAAACAAGGACGATCGACGTGGACTTCGAACATCCGGATCGCATTGTTATCAGCACGTATGGAACGATCTCTGCGAGCCTCGACGGGGGCGCAACATTCAAGACCATTCACACAGCCACCAACAATGGTGCTGGGAATGTTGTTGGGGGCGTGTTCTTTGATGGTGACCATATTCTGATCGGTACGAATGACGGGTTGATCGAATCAAAAAATGGCGGGACAACATTCGCAATCGCAACAACAACAGGTATCCCTTCAACCGAAACCATGTGGTCGTTTGCAGCCGGCAAAACTGGGTCGACCGTACAATGTGTCTGCCTAACGGCGACCAGCGACGTGTACGTTGGACACAACCCATGGGAATACAGCGGCTTTATCACTAATGTGTACACGCTTAGCGACGGTCCAACAAAAACGTGGGTCAAGCGCACAGCCATAGCAAACGGTGAGAGCCCTATGTACTGCGCTATGGCCTGGAACAATGCATCAACCATGTACATTGGTGGCAATGCGGCAAACGCACCAATGGTTAAGAAGAGTACCGACGGTGGTGCATCGTGGACGCCTGTCTTCCTTGCCGCAAACAACATGAACATTGCTACAGGGTGGAGTGGTAGCGGGGGCGACCGAGCTTGGTCGTTCGGTGAAAGTGTCTTCACACTTGCCGTTGCACCGTACAATGCGAACGTCGTGATGTTCGGTGACTATGGTTTTTTGCATCGGACAACAGATGCCGGCAGCACGTGGTCACAAGTGTATACAAACCCAGTGACGTCACCTGCGGTTAATCAATCAACACCTCGGCGCGCATACTACAAGAGCATCGGATTGGAGAACACTTCCTGTTGGTCGCTGTGCTTCGCCTCTGCGATGACAATCGTTGGATGTTACACAGACATCAAGGGCACAATCAGTACGGATGGTGGATCGAGTTGGTCGTTCGACTACACAGGACACGATGCGAATACGATGTATCGATGTGTTCGAGATAAGAATGCCGTTTTGTTTGCTGCAACATCGAACATTCACGATCTCTATCAGAGTACGCGGTTGGCTGATGCCCAACTGAATGCGAACGATGCGATGGGAAAAGTGATCAAGAGTACAGACCTCGGACATACATGGACAGACGTGCATGCGTTCGGTCATCCCGTGTATAGTGTGGCTCTCGATCCAAGCAATGAACACATTGCTTATGCGAGCGTAGTCCATTCTCAACAAGGTGGCATCTACGTGACAAAGGATCTCGAGAAGGCAGGCGCGTCTACGTGGACGAAGCTCCCTGCCCCCTCCCGCACCGAAGGTCACCCTGCCTGTCTTACTGTTCTGAAAAATGGCAATGTGTTGTGCACGTATTCAGGTAGGCGCGTTAACGGTGCACCAACGTTTACGCAGAGCAGTGGATGTTTTCTGTACAATGCTGTAGCAGGAACATGGAAGGACGTGTCCGACCCGAACATGCAATGGTGGTCGAAGGACGTCATTGTTGCACCGTCCGATCCCACAGAGAACACATGGTATGTTGCCGTGTTCAGCGGCTGGGGCGGACCTGCGAATGGTAAAGGTGGGCTGTATCGCACATCGAATGCCGGTACATCGTGGAAGAAAATCTTCGATGCAGACCGCGTCACGTCGTGCACGGTCGATCCCAATAATCCTGATCTGATCTATGCAACCACAGAGGTCGAAGGACTGTGGTACACCGTGAACGGAACGTCCGAAGCGCCAACATGGCTTCGCGATCAAAACTTTCCGTTCCGTCAACCAGAGCGCGTCTACATCAATCCATTCGATCACGCAGAAGTGTGGGTGACTACTGCCGGAAACGGTTTACGCGTGGGCCGCACTGCACCTGCAACGGCCGTGGATGATGTCCGCAGCGAAGCACCCATCGAGATTTTGATTGCGCCTCAACCAGCTGGTGCCACGTGCCGTGTTATCGTGCGCGATCCGTCGATCATCATCACGGCGATTGTCCTGCGCAACGCTGCAGGCAGTGAAGTGGTGCGAACATCAGAGTCGACACTAGATCTTACATCGCTCGCACAAGGGGTGTACAGTGTAGAAGTGTATGATGCAGTACGACGAGTATCGCAATCCATGATCACGATCCAGCGATGAAGCTTCCATCAGTTCGAACGGCCATTCTACTTGGTCTTGCATTGCGCCTCATAGCCGCGATCTTTTCGCAGGGCTATGCCATGCACGACGATCATTTCGTGATCGAAGACGGTCCGTTCCAATGGTTTCTTCCCGACCATGGTGGTTGGTTCCATCGTGTTGAACCACCCGGACATAGTGTGGTGTATCCGTCGATCTTGTATGCGATTCTATCGTCGTGCATGAACATTGGAATCACAGACCCGCAGTCGCAGATGCTCGTCATGCGCATCCTTCACGCACTATTTGCGACGTTGGCAATTCCACTTGCCGCAGCGATAGCGCGAAAGGTTGGGTCCGAGAGGTCTGCGCAACTCGCAGCACTTCTTGTGGCGGTCTTCTGGATGCTTCCATTCATGAGTGTGCGCAACCTTATCGAAATGATGTGTATCCCGCCTCTCATGATAGGTGTGTACTGGACGTTGCGTCGACATTCAACGAAGGACCTCGTTCTTGCCGGACTTGCTTTTGCGGTAGCATTCATGTTCCGCTATCATACTGCCCTTATTGCAGGCACAATGGTGCTGGTCCTTGCTTGGCAACGTCAGTGGAGAGCGGCATTGGTTCTTGCCGTTACCTACATCGTAAGCGTATCGCTCACGCAAGGTGTCATCGACATGGCCGTGTGGGGGTCATTCCTGGCCGCGCCCATTGCCTACGTGACGAGCAATTTCGCTGGTGTGAATGATTACACGAGTGGTCCGTTCTATCAATATGCTGTATTGATCATCGGCATTTTGATACCGCCGCTCAGCATACTGCTGCTCTGGAGAGTTCTTGCAGACAAGCGCCCCCAGCTTCGCTGGGAGATAGTGCTGCCAATTGCCGTTTTTGTGCTCGCTCATTCGCTGATCGCTCATAAGCAAGAGCGATTCATCCTGCCGATCGTCCCACTGCTCCTCGTAGCTGTGGCAGTGGCGTGGGTAGACCGACCGTTGAACGTACTCAAGGCTTCTGCATGGACAAAGGGATCGTGGATCACCTTTTGGGTTGCAAATACGGTATTGCTCATGCTCTTTACGTTCTCGTACTCAAAGCGCTCTCGAGTTGAGTCTTTCACGTATCTGTCGCATCAGCCCGGCGTGCAGCGTGTGGCCGTCGTTGGTGACAATATCCAAGCCCCGTCATTCTACCTTTATCCGCGAGTACCGTTGATGACGGTGTTATCGGATACAACATCGAGTACATGGGCGAGCCTTGCCACCTTTCACCCAACGCATATCGTTTTCTTTGACCTTGCGAGCAGAGATGCTCTATTTTCGCGAACAGAAGCCATAGTGGGACATCGATTGCAGCATCTCTCAGATATAGAACCAGGGATTCTCGATGCTACGTTGCATGCGTTGAATCCAAACGGTAACAAGAATCAAACAAGCGTTGTGTATAAGGTGACTCCATGATGCAACACCGAAGAATAACAGGATGGCCATTCCTCATGAGCGTTCTATGTCTTGTAGGTCTCACAGGATGCGGTCCACAATTCCTGACCTATAACTCGATCGGCTTCTTGCAAAAGGGGATGGACCAGGCCTCTGTTCACGATAAGATGGATGTTTCGGCTTCGAGCACGATCACCATTTTCGAACAGGGACAGACGTATGTATTTGAATACTATCCGCTCCAAACGGCGCAGTCAAAGAGCACGAATACAACGAACAACTACGGCGCGTTTGGACAGGTAACAAGTAAGATTACTACCACGACGATCACGGACCACACAAACACGCTTATTGTGTTGTACAAAGAACGACGGCTTCGGTACTGGGGGATGATGGGCGATTTCTCAAAATCAGAAGACCCCGAGATCCTCGCTATCGCACCGGCCATCTACCAAAAATTCATGCAAAACTAAGGGTTGCTGTTCATGAAGACAATCATCGCTCTGACGCTTGCCGTATTGTTCCTTGCCTCTTGTTCCTCGTTCGAACTCTCGGACGCGAACAAGCTGCAAAAGGGAATGACTTCTGCGCAAGTGCTCAACACGGTTTCAAAAGGTCCGGATAAAACCTTCGACATCCGTATTCCTTCACGTCCGAATATGCAGTACACGATCTACCAGTTCACGCTTAAACTTGGTGGGATCACAGCAGACTATGTGGCGGCATTCAGTGATGACAAACTCTTGTACTGGGGACATCCTTACGAGTTCAATCGATATCCAGATCCCGTGATTAATGAGATCGGTCGTGAAGTTTTAATACACTCCAAACTTTAGGGTAAGAACGCCTGCCACTCCGCGCAAACTCGCATCATTGATCGCTGCTTGTTGCACCGTCATGTTCGCTCCGTTCGTATAGCGATAGGAAACGCCGGCACCAATTCGGAACCAACGCGTAAGGTTAAGCTCGACGTTCACTTGGGGTTCGAACACGAAGAATGTCGTGCTGGCCAAGTTGCCGCGACCCCATCCGTTCATTCCTCCGGTCAAACTATCCACGCCTATTTGCGCGCCACCCGCACCGATGAGCATCATGAACGAAGCATGAATAGCCTCATCAGATGCAAGGATGTATTCTAGTTCGCCGCCTCCGTATCCCATTTGCAGACTCGTACCATTCATTTCGGCAATGGGGGTGTGCGTCACCAGTCCATATCCGCCGCCGCCGATCACAAACGTCTTGTTGATCACCCAGCCTCCACGACCTCCCACAAAGAGCGATGTCTGTCCATCAATGGCAGTGACTTTCAGCACTGGAGCACCAAATCCACCCGATGTGAATGGCTCGTTGCCGAAGATCGTCTTCACGGTTGATGTAGAATCGGGTGGTGCCGCTAGGAGCGGTGTGGAAAGAAAACCGGCGACAAGTGCGAGGAGTGAAAATCGTTGTAGAGATGTCATGACAAATGTCCTTTTGATCTTATAGTGGCTTGTCGAATTTGCTGGAGCGCGTTTTACGGAGGAAACAGTAATGAGTTGCAATTCAGATATTACGGCATTCCTATCACAGCATCGCATTGCGGTTGCGGGCATGTCTCGAAGCGGCAATGCACCTGCGAATGCTATCGCCAAGCGTCTTCGTACGGCGGGTCATGTGGTGTTCGGCGTCAATCCTCGCGCAACGTCGATTGACGGAGAGCCGTGTTATGCCAATCTCGCCTCGATACCGGGTGGAGTAGGTGCCGTGATGATCGCAACACCCACAGACGCAACTGCCGATATCATTCGACAATGCATTGCCCTTCACATACGAACCGTGTGGATGCACCGAAGTGTGAGTGGTGGAAGCGTGGACGAGACCGCGGTAGATCTTGCGCGCGAGCATGGTATTACGTGCATCGTTGGGGGGTGTCCGCTCATGTTCGTTGAACCCGTCGACCCATTTCACGGCTTCATGCGTTGGTGGCTACAGAAAACCGGACGTGTACCGAAGTAACCTCTATCGCACGTTCGGATCGAGAAAACGCCGGTCATACGTGAACGACGAGTCGGTAAGCGTCAGAAGGAAGGCTATGATGTCCTTCTGCTCCTGCCCCGACATCCCCGTGGTCGTTCGCAATGCTGCATCTGCGTTGGCACCGCGATAAGCACCACGTGCATAGTGATTAAGCACAGCCTGTAGCGTGCGAAAACGTCCGTCGTGCATGTACGGATAGGTTCGTTCAACATTCCGAAGCGATGGCACTTTGAATTTGAAAGAGTCCGATGCAACGTTTGTAATTGCATACCGACCTACGTCGCGCAGTGCAGTATCGATGCCGATTCCATTGTTTCGAAACGACCGATCAGTAAAGAGTGGCTCGCGATGACACGTAACGCATCGTCGTCGGAATGACACAAGACCGCGTTCTTCCTGTTCCGTAAACGCGACTCGAGCATCGAGCATTCGGTCGTACCGAGAGTCGCTCGAGATCATCAACGCAACAAACTGCGACAATGCTTTCAGCACGCGTTCTGTTGTCACGGCTTCACTCCGGAACGCCGCTCGAAACAACGGTTTGTACTTAGTACTTGTCGATAGCTTCGCGATTACGCGCACAAGCGTCTCGTCCATTTCGTTGGGATTGGTGATAGGAGCGATTGGCTGCAGGTCCATGTGCGTTACGCCACCATCCCACATGAAGCTCGTGTTCCAGATCTCGTTTTGAATTGCCGGAACGTTGCGCGTTCCGATGCGGCCATTAATGCCATGACTTAATGTGTGATCAACATGTCCGAACGCGGCGAATCGTTGATGGCACGATGCACAACTCGTCGAGCTATCCTGCGAAAGGATCGGGTCGTAGAACAACGCACGTCCCAACAAGAACCCATTGATTGAAACTGGATTTGACCGCAGGTCATACGTCGGTGTACCAAATCGCTTCGGAAGCTTGAGTGCCACATCCTTAGCATCGATGCGCAAATAGGGATTCTCGTCCGGCGTTGCATAGACAAACAAGCAAACAGTAAGGAGGGCGGCAAGGAGGAAAGGAAGCCTCATCGCCGCGAACCTAGTATGGTGTGAACGGCGGAAGGATACGACGCCGTTACAACAGAAGCCGTCGCAGGCGTGGTCAGTGAGAACTGTTTCGACAGATCGAGTGATCCCAGGATAGCGCCTACATCTACCTGAATGTAAATGCCTCTGACGGGGTCTTCAACAATGGGCAGCTCTATTCTTGCGATGTTATTCGTTGGCTGACGGAAGCCACCAACATGAAGCTCAACAACATGTCCGGGTGATGGTGATGCAGGAGCAGTCCCTTCGATCTTCAAGAAAATGTATCCCGTATTCCATGCCCAAAACATGCCGCGAATCGGATCAAGTGCGCCTTCTTGTAGTCCACTACAATTGTGCGCGCTATCCACACCAAGCGTAAACGAGATGGAACGATAGGTCCCGATGGGAATCCTGTTGAGTGTAATCGATGTCGAAGCACTATCCGAGGCATCCACAAGAAAGAACTTCTCCGACGTCACATCGGAATTCCCCTCGGCGTGCAATCGAATGGCGCTCACATAGAACTTAACCATCGAAAGCGAATACGATTGATGCCTTTCGTTCTCGTACAGTAACGTGTCGAACTGAAGTGGTTGGCTTCCAACCACAAAGATGAAATGGATCGGAATGGGAGTGGTGCCGGCTCTTAACATGAACGGCAGGCATAGAATCATGCAACAACAAAGTCGGATGATCATGGAACCTTGACGATCGTGCGAGAGATCTGATGATACGTGGATGTGAATCGCAGTACATACACGCCCGACGGAACGTGGGAGAGGTCCACCGCATATCCAATACTTGGTTGAAGGTTGTCCATGGATTGAACCAGCGTTCCTTGCGTATTGAACACATCTAACACAACGTTGTTCGCGCTTGTTTCGGAGAAGTACACATAGAGAACGTTGTGGTACTGACTTGGCTCGATCTCGAACGCGATGGGCGAGGGGATCTCTTCTACACTCGTAGTCCCGCTGTATGTGGTGGTTAGCTCGGACGGTGTGTTGTGACCTGAATTTGGACCTGTGTTGCCAGCCTGTACGGTGCCGTAATACGTGTCACCGATCACAAACGGAAACGTAGGATACCGATTCTCATCAATGGTCACGAAGTACGCATACGTCCCATTGGGATAGTCGGGGGTGACGCAGAATCTGCCGTTGTGTTCGTCCAGATCACCACTGCCAGCAACGTATTCAAAGTCTTGAAGGAAGGAGCCAAGTGGGTACTGCGTGGAGATTGCTGGACCGGCAGATGTTGCAGCGCTGCCATTTGGAAGTGTTGTGCGGTCCGTCATCGTTCGTGTGCGGAAAGAGCTCGCCATCCGCCTGATAGATCCAGTTCCATCGGTGTTTGTGTATGCATAGGCACCATACACTGGGTACCCATCGAACATGTAGCCAATGATGGGGGAGTGATGCGTAGAATCTGTATCCGAATACAAGCACGTTGGGTTGACATGATGATGATACTCGCCACCTTGCTGCGGATGACCAAGACAATTATCGAATCCCTTGCCTTCAAAGACCAAGGCATTGCGTTGCCATACGCCTTGATTGTTATAGGTCTGCGCATCCCAGGCATTGTCGATGCTCACACCATTGCTCCACACGCCGACGTGACCGAGCCCAACCTTTGTGAGTGTTCCGTTGTTCTTCTGCGGCATACGTGTAAACTTGAACACGAAATTCTTGTTTGATGGTATGTTCGGATTCCCTTGCCACGGACCAATATCATAACCGGGAATGCAACTACAGCTTACGTACACATTGGCGGCAGAATACTGCACGAGTTGGACGTTGGCAGGCAGCCCGGCATAGCCAGTTTGCCCGGTGGTGTTGCGTATCCACGCAGAAACCTCTGGGGTAATTTGAGCAGACAAGGGCACGGCTATCAGAGCAGCAACGAACAGTATCCATCGTGTCATGAGAAGTCCTACGGGAAGAAGTGATTTTCGGTATAATTTACAACACAAGGCGCATGGAGCAAATGAACGGGGTTTGGTACACTATTCAGGAAGGAAGTGAACGATGGACTTTGCTGGCAAAACCAAAGACGAACGAGATCTGGATGGACTGGCAATTGCCTACTTCGTCTGGGCTGGGGTTCAGCTGCTTATACTCGTTTCCATTGCACTTCTTCCAATGATTCTGGGACTCTCAGAGTCGTTTGGGGGCATGGAGCTTTCCAAGCGTGGGGTCGTCGTTTCAGTATTAATTCTACCGTGGGCCGCATTGAACGCCTTTTCTGGATATGCCCTGCGCAACCGAAAGTATCGAACATTCTCATTGGTTCTCGCCGGTTTGAATTGTTTGTCCATTCCGTTAGGATTGGCACTTGGGATTTATACATTCAGTGTGCTGAATAGGCCGGGCGTTCTAGAATTGTATGACGGTGTGTATCAGGCATGACAAAGAACCGACTCGAAGCATTCAGCGATGGTGTGATCGCCATCATCATCACCATTATGGTGTTGGACCTGAAAGTGCCAGCGGGCGCAGACCTTGCCTCCTTGCAACCGTAAGGGTCAACCTTCCTGTGTTACGTGATGAGCTTTGTGTATGTGGCGATCTACTGGAACAATCACCATCACATGCTGCATGCAGCAACGCGCATTAATGGTGCGTCTTTGTGGGCGAACATGGGGCTGCTTTTTGGATTGTCTGTTGTTCCATTTGTGACGTCATGGATGGGTCGCAATCCAACCGTGGCCGCACCTGTTGCGCTCTACGGCGTTGTCCTTCTTCTGTGTGCGATCTCTTACTACATCCTTGCGCAGACGTTGATTGCGGCGAATGGCCGCGAATCCGCTATTGCCGTGGCCATCGGCAAAGACCGCAAGGGCCTCATCTCTCTTGCGCTGTATGTGACCGCTATCGGAATAGCAATCGTTAGTCAAATGGCTGCATTTGCACTCTATGTTACCGTAGCCATTATCTGGCTTGTGCCTGATACACGAATTGAGCGAGTTCTGAACCGAACATAGTGTGTGGCACCGCGAACTCTGCTCGCGCAAGAACGCATGTTGCGCTGCGGATGGAGGAAGCCGAGAATGCGGCGCGTGCAACGTCCCTCATGGTTCCGTAGTTTGCTGATATGAGTAAGCTCACGACGGTGACGGTAGCAATCGAAGGTATGTCGTGCGCCAGTTGCGTACTTCGCGTAGAACGCGCGCTGCAGGCTGTGTCTGGCGTGGAGACGGCTACCGTCAATCTTGCCAATGAAAAGGCACTTGTACGGTATGACCCAGCAACCACGTCACTCGAAACCCTGGCGCAGGCAACTTCCGAGGCAGGATACGAGCTTGTAGTTGTAGAAGCCGACTCTGGCGAAGAAGAGCATGAGCGCCGACGTGAGGCAACCTATGCGACGCTTGTACGAGAGTGCGCGATCAGCGTCGCACTTGCCATACCCGTGATGGTTGTAAGCATGATAACCATGCACGGTGCCACCACCATCGTCAACATCGTTATGATGATTGCCACAGCCATTGTTATGGTTGTGGGTGGACGCCGGTTCTTTGTGAGTACGTGGCGAAATCTTCGCCATCTCATTCTCGACATGAACACACTCGTTGCTATTGGAACGGGTACTGCATTTCTCTACAGCAGTGCTATCGTTATGATGTCGTCGACCACATCAGGCGGTCACGTCTACTTCGACACGGCAGCAACTATCATTGCCCTCATCCTTCTTGGTCGAGTACTAGAGGCCCGTGCAAAGCGGACCACCACTGCATCTATTCGCGAACTCCTGCATCTTCAGTCAGCAACGGCTCGCGTACGGCGGCAAGGCGGCGAGGAAGAAGTTGATCTCTCTTCTGTAGTTGTAGGCGACGTTGTGGTGATACGTCCGGGCGAGCGCATAGCCGTTGATGGAGTTGTGGTTGCAGGGAGAACATCCATCGACGAGTCGATGCTCACGGGTGAG
>JBBRES010000057.1:0-12575 GCA_038202665.1 Kapaibacterium sp. (SeqCode)
GCCGCAATGCGTTCTCGAGCAGGCTTGACGTTGTTCTGAAAACGTAGGGGAGCGGCACTTGCTTGAATGAAGAGCGAGTCGACGGTTGTTGCAAGGGGAACCGAAGCGTACACGGGTTCTGGCTGACTTGTGCCACCGGGACGTACGGTTGTGACGTTCATGTCTGCAAAGACGCCATAGGAGCTTTGGATTGATGTGGTGTTGTTCCTTGATGTGCCGCCATACGAGTCGGTTCCGCCACCATCTGCAAACACACCAATCATACCATAGGAGCGACGAAAATCCGAGTAGCCCATCGTGTTCGAAGCGTTCGTGGCGATATAGGAATCATTGCCTCGTTCATCGATCAGGATGGAAACAGCGTTGGCATTCCCTGCACCGAGTGATAGTGATTCTGCGACGTAGTTGTCATTGCCTGCTTCATCAATGAGTGAGCCGAACGCGATGTCGTGTCCACAACCCTGACTTACACCATGCGACACATACACATCGTCGCCATTGAGATCTCGCAACACTCCACTCGCAAAGTGAACTCCAGCACCTTGGGCGTATTGATAAGATTGGTAGCGGTCTTCACCGTCGTCATCGCATAATGCGCCAAGGGCAAACCAGTATCCTGTGCCTTGGCCGTAGATGTCTGTTGCATACACATCGTTGCCGTGGCGGTCGAAGAGAAATCCAAAGCCACCGCTGGCGATTGGTCTGTAGCCAAGTCCAGCACCTTGCGTAAACGTGGTGTAGTGTGATTCATAGCGAAGCACGTCGGTGTACGGACTAGAGGCAAGGTACTGATCGTTCCCATCAAGATCCGATAGCACACCATAACCACGCGTAGCACCAAACCCTTGTGCTTGAGCGTGTGCGCGGTACATGTCCTGGCCGGCATCGTCCATAAGAACACCTATGCCGAAAATGCCGCACCCCTGACTGTTAAGGCCAGACGTGTACATGTCGTTTCCTGCGAGATCGTGGACGATGCCCACGCCGAAGAGGCCGCATCCGAGCGAGAAGTCGCCGGTGGAATACGTATCGTCTCCGCTCTTATCGATCACAATACCAATACCCGCAATTCCACTTCCCATGCCATAGGAACCGGATGCATACAAATCGTCGCCGGCAAGATCAATGATGCATCGAACAGGCAGTGCTAGTGCGTTTGCTTTTGTTGTGTTCTGTACATGGTAGACGTCGTTCCCACCAACATCAAGGATGAAGGCGTAGTCACCGGAATACACGTCGTTCCCGCTACCACCAAGGGCAATGCGTCCATATGGAGTTTGTAATATCACCGTATGAACACTGTCGCGAAGAAGGTCGCTGATTCCAGCGCTAATGCGCACATACTGCATCAGATGTTGATACAGCGACCAGCCATGGTTATAGACAGACTCCATTGACGTTGGATTAGCCATGGCAAAAAACGTGCGAGCACGCTCCATACCCGACACTTCTTTTGCGTGCAACTCCCAGATACTGCCATGTTCGTCTTCGGTGCTCATCATCCAGAGCGAGTCGCACATTTCGGAGAGCAGTGCATTCCCAACGAAGTTCTTGTGTGCCTCGCTCACGCCGTCGTGTGCCAGAAGAAAGGCGCTCACATATTGAAACAACACCGTAGAGCCCACAAAGCCAGCTTGCTTATAGGGGTCGATCTTCAACCGATGGATGACAGTATCGGCAGACATTCGACTCTCGTAGAGAAACCGTTCTTGATCGCCAAGAGCAACGGTTTTCATGATGTACTTCGCGTGTCGGTCTATCCCATCAGGGGATCGATCATAACTCAGGCGCTTTGCTTCGTCGGCAATGTCAAAGGCCGCTAGGGGATTCGTAAAGAGAATGTCGTGCGCGCGCAGCCGATGGTCGTCGGCCACGATCAAGTTTGGTGGCATCGCGCAATCGTAGGCATGCATACCCATTACGGAAAGGGCAGAATCAAGAAGTCGCACAGTTGGCTCAGAGAGCGAACGCTGGGCGTGAAGCGAAACAGCAGACAGAACAACAACGAGCACTGCCACATGGTTGACTACAAGAAGCAATCGTCGGTTCATTTCATCATCTCTTGAATGGATGCAGCGGCAGATGGTTTTGTTGGCGTGAGCGTTGCAATTATGGCACGTGCTTCTTCGAATTTTCCAGTGCGCACGTAGCATTGTCCGAGTGGCGTCAGGATATCGAGTTCGGTTGGAAATGTCTTTCGCGACTCTTCGAGGAATGCAATGCCTTCGGCAAACATTCCAGACGCATAGTATGTGAAGCCCTGAGCCACATAGCTACGTGCGTCGTCTGGTCCCAGTGCAATTGCCTGCTTATGTGCGGCCAATGATTCCTCGATTTTGCTTTGCGAACGATAAATGATAGCAATGGAATTGTAACACGCTGCAGCAAGTTCTTTCTTCAGTAGCGCTGCGCGCTGAAAGGCCTGAATCGCATCCTCTGCAAAGCCCCGACTTTCGTAGGCCAGCGCCATGTTGAAATAGGCCTCTGCAAAAGACGGACGAAGAACGATCGCTCTTTTGAATGAGCGGACCGAGGAGTCGGCGTCTCCCGCATTCTGCTGTGCAATGCCAAGGTTATACCATGCGTCCGGTTCACCCGGATTTTGCTGCACGAATTGACGGAGAACGACGATCGCCTCCGGATATCTTCTTGCTGCATTCAGCGCCGCAGCATAGGTGAGCGCAATCGTTTGGTTTGTTGGGTCGTCCTTCATAACACTACGGAGAACGACGATCGCCGAGTCTCCTAGGTCCAATTGCATCAGACTCATCCCTAGGGCTCGGCGTGCCTTGACATTGCTTGGCTGCATGTCGGCAATACGACCGTAAAGATCTGCGGCAGGAGCGTGCTCTTCGATTCTGGCATAGCTATCGGCCAACAACATCATGACGTTGATGTTGTCCGGTTTGCGCATCATGGTCTCTTCCAACGGAGAGATGGCCATATCCCACGATCCGGCCGTTGCATAGGCAAGACCTAAGGCGTACTGCACCTGAACGCTATCGTGAAACCGGGTCTCGGCCTCTTTCAAAACAATAATCGATGAGTCCAGCTTGTGCGAACGTTGCAAGTTTTCCGACAGGAACAGATAGTACTGCATAGATGACGGATTCGTTTGCACCAAGCGCCGACCTATCTCTGTGGCCTCTGCATGCTTGCCAAGCTGATCCAAGGCCATGCCCTTCAAGAGCCAAGCCTGTGCCGGAGCCTTTTTCGATTTTGTAATCGGACTTACGAGCTTGAGGACGTCGGTCCACCGATGCTCTCGTGCTGCACGAAGCGTTGGCTCGAGAGACTGAGCGAACGACCGCTGCGACGCGATTACCGTGAGTAGGATAAGTAGGAGAAGGAACCGAGAGGAGGGCTGCATAGACCGCAAATTAGGCATTGACGGGCAGACAAGTGAGATGCACGTCGGTACCAACCAACTCTTGAGCAACAATGCTCCAACGTTGAGCAGCGGAGGGTTTCATCGAAGGTATGTCGTTCCACGAAACACCAGTTCCCATGATGATCGGTGCAATATGGAAACGTAGTTCGTCCACATACGATCCGTCGAGTAGTGACGTGACAAGGCCAGGACCAGATTCCACGAGGATCGACGAGATGTTGTGTTCACTTCCTAGCGTTGCAAACAAGACGTGTAAGTCAATCTTGCCATCGTTGCAAGGCAAGCCCAAGACTATAACACCAACATCGCGAAGACGAGCGGCATTGTGCGAAGTGCCATATGCTTCATCGCAGCATACAATGGTGGGAATGTCGAGCGCCGATGTGGCAAGCGCCGACGTAGGGTCGAGCGTACAACGCGAGTCCAATACAAGGCGGGCAGGATGACGTCCGTTCGCCAGACGAACTGTAAACGAAGGGTTGTCTGCTCGCACGGTACCAATGCCCGTGAGGACGGCGTCAACTTCTGCTCGTAGCTCATGCACGCGCTGTCTGCTGAGCTCGCTTGTTATCCACTTCGATGTCCCGTCGCTCGCCGCGATTTTTCCGTCAAGAGATTGCGCTACTTTGAGAATGATGTACGGTCGTTGTGTGGTGATGTGCTTGATAAAGGCCCTGTTGATCCATTGACATTCGTCGTGGAGCACTCCTACAACTACTTCTACGCCATGGTCTCGGAGCGTATCTATCCCAACGCCCGCTATCTGTGGATTTGGGTCGATGGTTCCAACAACCACATGCTTGATTTCTGAAGAAAGAATAGCATTCACGCACGGAGGCGTCTTCCCGTGATGGGAACAGGGCTCAAGTGTAACGTACAGTATCGCATCGGATGGTACGGACGAAAGCGACGATAGTGCGTGCACCTCCGCATGCATCCCACCAAACTGCGCGTGCCACCCTTCGGCGATGACAACGTTATTGTGGACGATCACGCAACCCACTCGAGGATTGGGACTAACATGACCTGTTCCTCGTAGAGCAAGGTCCAGTGCATGACGCATCCAATGCTCGTGTCTCATTTGAGAACCCACGAAAACGCGAACGTCGTTGTATATGTTGACGGCTTCGCCGGAATGATGACCTCTGCCGTGTACTTTCCAGTTGGGACCTTCTGACCTTGAAAATCTGTCCCGTCCCACGAAACGGCTAAGCGCTGCACTTCGTCGATTCGTTGCGGCGGAACAAGGCCAACCCGCTGTTGAAACACTTTCCCAACATCACTGCGCCATAACACTTGTCCATTCTCGTCGGACACGAGCACTCGAATTGCTTCTGCGGTAGGGAGAAACTCACCTGCAGGCAGAAAAATTCGGCGAACTGTTGCTCCAATGTCGATCGTTGAATCAGAGGTTGACTGTGTAAACCCTTCAAGGCCGATCGGTCGCGCTTCGGTAATCGGAATCACCTGCCGAAAGATTACTTCGTCCGTTGATGTTTGAACGCTTACATCGCAAACGATTGTGGCTGCGTGCTTCGCTTTCGGAGTAGACCAGGTTGTGTGTCCCGTAAGATGCACCGTGCGATCTACGCCTGGGGCTCCACTTTGTGCCGTTGTGAACACCAACGTGTCCGTCATGTCGTTCTCTGTTGTTCCAATTGATGTTTCAACCCATCGAATGATCGGGTCGGGCGTGCGCAACCGTGCAGGTCCCACAAAGGTGAGCTTCACACTCGAATCGGCTAGGCGCATGGCATTAACTATGAACGGAGACTCGTCGGTATGATAGGTCCGACCCAACTTTACGTTACGTGAAGAACTGCAGGCCGAAAGAAGGCCTACTACGAGTGCGACTAGGATCCATGTTCTCCTCATAGCTGCAAAGATACCGACTCAGCGGCAGCTTCGATAACGATACGCATGGACGCTCGTGCTTGGCGCGCTGCGTCCAACACTTCAGAATGAGAGACATGTGTTCGTTTCGTGTCGCTGAGCGTGTTCGTAATCATCGAGCACGCAACAGCCGATATCCCGAGTGCATGCGCATACTGCGCTTCGAGAACCGTCGACATGCCAATGGCATCTGCTCCCATGCGCCGCGCCATTCTAATCTCAGCTCTCGTCTCATACGACGGTCCAGCTACTTGCACATACGTGCCGCTGTGCACCTGCGTACTCTTCTCGGCGCACATTCGAGCAATGTTTGAAGTCCAGAACTGGTTGATGACGGATGAATTCTTACGGCGCGAGGGAGGGAAGCAAGGAGGAATGGTGCGCATCGTAGCATTCAATACATCAGTGACCAACATCACGTCGCCAACACGACTGCGTGGATGAAGACCACCCGCTGCATTGCTTATCAACATGTGACCGATATTCAAGAGATGAGTAATTGCCACGGGCGCAAGGACAACAGAAACATCGTGGCCCTCATACACATGGTATCTGCCACCAAAGATGCCAATCAAGACACCGTGAAGTTCTATGACGCGAAAAACGTGGGCATGACCTACAACAGTAGGCTCGGGCATGTTGTCTAGGTCTCGATATGGTATCTCTGCAATCCATTCCGCCTTGCCAAATGCATCCATGACGCCGGAACCGGCGATCATGGTCATGTCGAGCGTGCGCAGCCCAAGCACAGCGCTGAGTCGCGCTTGCAGAATGGCTGCCGCAGAGTGCCACCGGAAGAGGGGATCGTCAATCGAGGGATGCATCCTGCAAATGTAGCCGTATCTTTGTTGCTTCACCGCAACAGAACGAGGACGTATGATTAGATCGATGACAGGATACGGCAAAGCAGAGAGCACGATTGGCGGAGTGCCAACCACCCTCGAGGTGCGATGCGTCAATGGACGGTATCTCGAACTGTCTACCCGCATTCCCAAGGAATGGTCTGATAAAGAAGGCGCCATTCGTGAGACCATTCGCGAGAATGTATCGCGCGGCTCGCTCTCGCTGTATGTGCGCCAAGAAGATGTTACGACAGCGTCTTCGGTTTCTGTGGACGTTGATGTTGCACGTGCCTATGCCGAAGCACTTCGCGGACTACAACGCGAACTCGGCCTAGCGGGCGAACTCTCGATCGAGCATCTTCTTCAGTTCAACGCAATCTTTCAAGGCGGTTCTGCAAAAGAAGGTGCGCCGGACGTATGGCCAGAGATCAAGCTCGCACTAGTTGCTTGCTTGACAAACCTTAACACGATGAGAACAGCAGAAGGGGCAGAGCTGGAGCGAGACTTTGAGTTGCGCTTGACGTCCATGGAAGAGTCACTTGTGGTGATAGAACGTCGCTCTGCCGAACGCATCCCGCTTGAACGGGAACGACTCTTTGAGCGAGTGCGACAACTGATGGGGGAGGAAGCACTCGATGAGCAGCGTCTCATGCTCGAGATCGTCATCCTTTCTGAGAAACTCGATGTCACCGAAGAATCCGTGCGACTCCGAAGTCATTTCAAGTTCTTCCGCGAGAATCTGGCCGAGAAACAAGCGGTTGGCCGGAAGCTGAACTTCTTGTTGCAGGAGATGAACCGAGAAGTAAATACCATCGGATCTAAAACGAATGATGCCGAAATCGCAAAGCTTGTGGTAGGTATGAAAGAGGAACTTGAGCGCATTCGTGAACAGATTCAGAACGTTGAATGACAACCAAGCACCTTATCGTTCTGAGTGCCCCCTCTGGCGCAGGGAAGACCACAGTTGCCCACCACTTGCTGAAGACATTTCCGCAACTGCGGTTTTCGGTGAGTGCCACAACTCGCCCAATGCGACCGAATGAGGAGCATGGTCGGGATTATTTTTTCTTAAAGCGAGACGAATTCCGTCAGCGCATCGAACGAAGCGATCTTATCGAATACGAAGAGATCTTTGGCAACTACTACGGTACGTTGCAAAGTGTTGTGCAAGAGGCCCTCAACAGAGGTGAGTTTCTGATCTTCGACGTCGACGTAAAAGGGGCACTTTCCCTACAGCGCGCGTTTCCTGAAGACACGCTCCTGATCTTCGTTGCTGCGCCAGACATATCAACACTCGAAGAGCGATTGCGGAATCGTCAAACGGAGTCCGACGAGCAGATTGCACTCCGTTTGGACCGCGCAGAAATGGAAATGGGGAATAAAGACAAATTCGACGAAGTCCTCATCAATCGCGACCTCCCTTCCACCTTACTCCGTGCCGAAGAGATCGTCAGACGCGCCATAGAGGGTGCCCCAGAACAACACACCCTGTTCGAGTAGCCCTAATTCGTATTTTTGGGGCTATGAAAAAGAAGACAAAGGCACCACCCCGCTCAGAGAACGTTCTTCGCGACTACCATCTGGCAGTTGCGAGCAGACAGGCGTCGATCTTGGGACGCAAAGAAGTTCTCACCGGAAAAGCAAAGTTTGGGATTTTCGGCGATGGCAAAGAGCTCGCGCAATTGGCGATGGCTCGTTCGTTCCAGCCTGGCGATTGGCGTAGTGGATACTATCGCGACCAAACGTTCATGTTCGCCATTGGTGAGAGCGACATCCAAAAGTTCTTCGCCCAACTCTATGCCCATACCGATGTGATCGCAGAGCCGTCCAGCGCGGGACGCTCCATGAACGGTCACTTCGCGACAAGGTTCTTGGACGAGAGTGGAGCATTTGTATCTCAAGCAAACCGATTCAACGTTAGTGCCGATGTCTCGCCAACGGGCTCGCAAATGCCACGCTTGGTAGGTCTTGCCTATGCCTCTGTGTTGTACAGAGAAGTTGAAGAGCTCCGCGCGTTGAACGAGTTTTCTACAGGCGGCAACGAAGTAGCCTTCGGAACAATTGGGAATGCTAGTGCCGCAGAGGGAATGTTTTGGGAAAGCGTGAATGCGATTGGCGTTCTGCATGCACCAGCCGTGATCAGTATTTGGGATGATGGATACGGAATCTCTGTCCCGAACGACGTGCAGATGACGAAGTCAAACGTAGGTGAATGTCTTGCCGGCTTCCAACGTAAGCCCGGCACGACAGATGGATACGACATTCACGTTGTGCACGGTTGGGACTATCCCGCGTTGGTAGAAGTGTATGCTCGCGCTACGCATGTTGCGCGGACAGAGCACGTGCCACAGCTCGTTCATGTGATAGAAGTAACCCAACCGCAAGGTCACTCCACATCCGGTTCCCACGAGCGATACAAGTCGCCAGAGCGACTGCAATGGGAGAAAGACTTCGATGGTATCACGCGCATGCGCGATTGGATGCTGGAGCAAGGCCATGCAACTGAAGACGAACTTATTGCGATTGAAACAGTTGCGCTCGCAGAGGCACAAGACGCGCGCACAGCCGCTTGGAACGCCTACGCACAGCCGTTGCGCGATGAAGTAGCAGAAGCCGCGTTACTGATAGATGCCGTCGCGAACAATCCTTCATGCAGCGCCCAACAACAAGACATTGCCGCGTTGAACTCGGAGCTTCGCGCAATACGGGAACCGTTCCGACGCGATATCATGATCGCCATTCACCGTGTGCTCCTCGCGGCACGCTCGGCACCAGCTCATATACTGCAGCCACTTGTTGCATGGAGAACCGCCTACGATGCGCGTATCAAGCCACTGTACGCGTCGCACCTCTACAGCGAGTCTGCATGGTCGCCCTTGCGTGTTCAACACGAAGTCGCGCGATATGCAGAAGATGCGCCGGTGGTAAATGGGAGCGAAGTGATCAACGCCATGTTCGATGCTGCCTTTGCACGTGAACCACGGCTGATCGCCTTTGGCGAAGACGCCGGGAAGCTTGGCGATGTCAATCAAGGTCTCATTGGCATGCAAGCCAAGTATGGCGAGTTGCGCGTGAGCGACGTAGGTATTCGCGAGTGCACAATCTTGGGTCAGGCCATCGGTATGGCCATGCGCGGCCTTCGTCCGATTGCAGAGATCCAATACCTAGACTATGTACTCTATGCGCTCCAGCTCATGAGCGACGATTTAGCAACGGTGCAGTGGCGTACGAAGGGCGGACAAAAGGCCCCGGTAATCGTGCGCACGCGAGGTCACCGGCTGGAAGGCATCTGGCACAGTGGTTCACCAATGTCGGGAATCATCAACCTCGTCCGTGGAATGCATGTATGTGTACCGCGCAATTTCGTGCAAGCCTCCGGAATGTATAACACACTTCTCGCAGGCGACGATCCGGCAATTGTAGTAGAAGTGTTGAACGGGTATCGGTTGAAAGAGACACTTCCGGAAAACATTGGTACGATGACCGTGCCGTTGGGTGTTCCAGAAGTGATTCGCGAAGGCACTGACATCACCGTCGTAACCTATGGTGCGTCTTGTCGCGTAGCTCTCGATGCTGCCGTGCTCTTAGAGCGTGTTGGGGCGAGTGTAGAGGTTGTTGATGTACAGACACTGTTACCTTTTGATACGTCGGGCGTTATCCACGTCTCGCTCCAAAAAACAGGTCGAGTGTTGTTCTTCGACGAAGATGTTCCCGGCGGTGCTAGTGCCTATATGATGCAGCAGGTCTTAGAACGACAGGGCGGATGGAAGCTCCTTGATAGTGAACCGAAAACTCTTTGCTCCGCGGAACATCGTCCTGCCTACGGTACCGACGGAAACTACTGGTCGAAGCCAGAAGCCGAGCATGTGTTCGAGACGATCTATGAAATGCTCCATGAAGCAGATCCACGTTCGTATCCGATGTACTATTCATAGCATGCGATGACAACTCTCTATGCATTCGTGTGGCGAGCACATGAGTCGGATGCTACATTCGACGATAAAACATTCATCGATCGACTCCCTCGGCTGCTCTTGTGGCTTCGAGAATTGAAGGCAAAAAACGTGCTCGTAGCATGTGGAGGTGGGGGATGTGTTCTATGCAGACCTTGTTGACCACGCCTCGATCGAAAAACTGACGTCGTAAAAGATATCCCACCGACATTCCGATTCGGTCTTGGCTGTTATGGATGGGAGGCCTATTTTGGTATTCGGACTCCGAATACCGAATTCTTCTGGCCGACCCATGATTTTGTCAAAAAGCTGCGTGTACGGTATCCAAGCCGCCATTTTTGTGGCTGCGCAAGGTGGCAAGGACTATGTGTCTATTAGCCAGATTGCAGAGCACCTGAACATCTCCTTCCATTTCCTTACAAAGGTCCTGCAGCAGTTCACGCAGGCAGGTATTATGCTGTCGTATAGAGGGCCAAAGGGTGGCGTTTCTCTTTCTAAACCAGCATCACAGTACACCCTACACGATCTGATCAGTGCCATCGATGGTACGTCGATCTTCACGGAATGCATGCTGGGCTTGCCCGGCTGCGGTCACGACGAGCCATGTCCGGTGCATGAGCATTGGGTGGAGCTTCGCCTGAAGTTTACAAGCGTTGCCAAAAAGACAACGCTCTCTTCTCTCGCATCTAAAGCAAATGAGCTGAACGTACGACTCGCACACTTTTCAGTGACTGCTGAGAAGTCCTGACAAAAGTCATTCGATTTCGACTTCGAAATCAGAAGATTTGTACCATGACAGACAACAACACAACCGCAGATGTGCAATGTGCGCATTGCGGAGAGCCGTGCTCACGTCAGCCCACGTCAACAGAAGACCTCCCATTCTGTTGTAATGGTTGTAAGTCTGTCTACGAAATTCTCAACACGAATAATCTCTGTGAGTACTACCGGCACGACGATCACGCCGGCATCTCCATGCGGCAACGTCCGATGCCTGTAGATGCGTTTGTCGCATTGGACGACCCTACGGTCGCACGTCAACTCCTCGCCTTCTCTTCCGACACGATGCACCGAGTTCGCCTGCGTATTCCAAGCATGCACTGCACATCGTGCGTATGGCTGCTCGAACAGTTGGATAGATTGGATAGCGGAGTCATTAGAAGTTCCGTTGATATCATGCGTAAGCAAGTAAGCATCGAATTCGATCCGACTCGCACCACTCTTCGATCCATCGCCACCGTTCTCACCTCCATCGGCTACGAGCCGGTCGTGCGCATCGAAGCTGGAACATCGCAACCAAGCAACGCAGATAGATCTGCCGTGCGATCTCTGTATCTCAGAATTGGAGTAGCGGGATTCGCTGCGGGCAACATCATGCTCTTTAGCGTTGCCCAATACTTTGGTGCAAGCACGATGCAACCTGCACTGATAACGGTGTTTCGGATCGCCAGTATTCTGCTCTCAATTCCTGTCCTCGCGTTTAGTGCATCTCCATGGTTCCGTTCCGCTTTTGGTGCTCTGCGTGCACGCCGTGTGAATCTCGACGTGCCGGTATCACTCGGCATTATGGTGCTGTTTGTGCGAAGCGTTGCAGATATCGCAGGCGGGGTGGGTGAAGGGTTCATGGATTCCTTCGCGGGTCTGGTGCTCTTCTTGCTGGTTGGTCGCCTCTTTCAACAGCGTGCATTTGATGCTCTGTCGTTTGATCGGACGTATCGTTCCTTCTTTCCGCTTTCCGTGCGTGTTGAACGAAAGCTGATAGAAGAGGTGATACCAATCGAGGGGATTACCGTTGGAGATACGATGCAGATTCGCAATGGAGAAGTGATTCCATGCGATAGCGTGTTGCTGGGTCAAGCAGGGTATGTGGACTACTCTTTTGTAACAGGCGAGGCACTTCCTGTGGAGTGCATCGAAGGATCGCTGATCTATGCAGGCGGTAGGGTAGTGGGGTCTTCGATGAAGCTCACTGCAGTGAAGGATGTCTCGCACAGCTATTTGGCGTCGTTATGGGACTCCTCGTCTGTCCGTGCACACCGCACAACATGGCTTCATCTTTCCGACGAATTCGGTCGGTGGTTCACCCTTCTAGCCGTTGGCACTGCCGTCTTGGGTTTCGTCCTCTGGCTTCCAAACGTTGTTGTTGCATTGAATGTGTTCACGGCCGTTCTCATCATTGCATGTCCGTGCGCCTTGACCCTAGCCGCCCCCATCACTCTTGGAACAGCCATGGGTTTGTTAGGGAGGAAGGGGATCTTTTTAAAGAACATTGGAACGATGCTCGAACTAGACCGAACGACCGACGTTGTGTTTGACAAGACCGGTACACTTACAACAACGTCACCAGAGGTCCACTACGAAGGCCGTGAACTCTCTGATACCGAACGAGAAGCTCTCACTTGTTTGGCACAACAAAGCACACATCCAATGAGTAGAGCGGTGGCTCACGCGCTTGGTGGTGCGGCTACAACGCGAATGCAGGATCATCACGTGCAG
>JBBRES010000058.1:0-12510 GCA_038202665.1 Kapaibacterium sp. (SeqCode)
GATAGCGGTGGCTTTCAGGTGTACTCGCTCCGAGAGATTCGTAAAATGAGCGACAAGGGCGTAGAGTTCCGCTCGCATCTCGACGGATCGAAACACCTCTTCACACCTGAGGGTGTGGTGGACATGCAGCGGGCCATTGGCTCGGACATCATGATGGTGTTGGACGAATGCACAGGAAACCCGGCAACGTATGAGCAGGCCAAGTCCAGCATGGAGCTCACGCTGCGATGGGCCGACAGAGCAGTAGAGCAGTTCGCACAGACAGAACCGTTGTACGGTCACCAACAGTTCCATTTCGGCATTGGCCAGGGAAGCACCTATGCAGACTTACGCAAGACCTGCATGGAAGAGCTCGTCCAAAAGCAATTCGATGGCTATGCCATTGGAGGCCTGGCCGTTGGGGAGCCTGCAGAGTCGATGCTGGCTATGATCGACGTAAGCACGGACGTGATGCCCGCGAACAAGGCACGTTATCTCATGGGCGTTGGAACACCCGAGAACATTCTTACCGCCATCGAGCGGGGCGTGGATATGTTCGACTGCGTCATGCCTACGAGAAATGCCCGTAATGGAACGATGTTTACGACCAAGGGCAAGGTGAACATCAAGAACACGCGCTACAAACTCTCAGAAGAGCCTCTCGACGAAGCACTCGACAGTTATGCCAGTCAAAACTTCTCTCTGGCGTATCTTCGTCACCTGTTCGTGAGTGGCGAGATCCTTGGTCTGCAACTTGCCACCATGCAAAACCTTGCCCTCTATCTATGGCTCACACGCACCGCTCGCGAGAAAATCTTGGACGGCACGTTTCGTCAGTGGGCCGGCGAGACCATTGAACAGCTCAACGCACCTCGACTCTAACTCCGCATTACACACGTTCTTCTCAAGGAAATCGCATGCTATCATTGATCCTCATGTCGCCAGCACCATCCGGCGGAGCAGCAGGAGACGGCGGAAGCCAACTTCTCTCTACCGTGATCATGTTCGGTTCTGTGATCCTTATTTTCTACTTCATGATGATCCGTCCACAGCAAAAGCGCGCCAAAGAACACAAGGCGTTGCTGGAGGCGGTAAAGAAGGGTGATAAAGTTGTGACCACGTCCGGTATTCACGGAACTGTTTCCGAAGTAGAAGACACAACCATCTTGATCCAGATCGCAGACAACACACGCGTGAAGTTCGACAAGGCTTCAATTGCATCGGTAGACGCGAAGTAAGAATCTGTATATGATGCATCGCATAGAAGAAGCAGTAGAAGACATTCGACAAGGCAAGTGCGTGATCGTGGTAGACGATGAAGACCGCGAAAACGAAGGTGATCTTGTGTGTGCTTCCGAACTCTGCACAGAACAAATGATCAATTTCATGGCCACGGAGGCCCGGGGATTGATTTGTGTTTCTGTTACGGAGGATCGTGCACGAGAGCTTCAACTTCCGCTCATGGTACAGGACAACTCGGCGCTGCATGGAACTCGGTTCACGATATCTGTGGACTACATTCATGGTACGGCCTCCGGTATTTCTGTGGCCGATAGAACAGCAACCGTACGCTCGATAACAGACCCCGCAACAAAGCCAACAGACCTTGGTCGCCCCGGCCACATCTTCCCCTTGATTGCAATGGAGGGTGGCGTGTTACGAAGGGCGGGGCACACAGAGGCAGTTGTAGATTTGATGGTGCTGGCCGGACTCCGTCCATCTGGTGCACTGTGCGAGATCTTAAAAGCCGATGGTTCGATGGCACGATTGCCAGACCTCGTTGCCTTTGCAGAGATTCACAACCTGAAGATCATTTCCGTTCAAGACCTTATTGCGTACAGAAGAACAAAAGAGCGGCTTGTAACAATGGTTGCAGAGGCAAAGCTGCCGAGCGACTACGGCGAGTTCACGATCAAAGTCTATCAAAACACTGTCGATGGCAAAGAACATGTTGCCATTGTCAAAGGCGACATCGCCACGTCTGAGCCAGTATTGGTGCGGGTGCATAGCGAATGTCTTACGGGCGACCTCTTCGGATCTCGTCGCTGTGATTGCGGTCCACAGCTCCATGCCGCCCTCTCCCTTATCGAACAAGAAGGCAGGGGAGTGGTGTTGTACATGCGGCAGGAGGGCCGTGGTATCGGGCTCGTGAACAAGATCAAGGCCTATGCGCTGCAGGAGCAGGGGATGGACACGGTAGAGGCCAATGAAGAGCTCGGATTCCAGCCAGACCCACGGGATTACGGCATCGGAGCTCAGATTCTGTACGATCTTGGTGTGCGGCACATGCGGCTCATGACCAATAACCCCAAAAAGCGCGTGGGCTTGCAGAGTTACGGACTCGAGGTTACAGACCTTGTACCGCTCGAGATACAGGCCACAACCGAGAACCAGCGATACTTAGAAGTAAAACGCGACAAAATGGGGCATTTGCTCCGTCATCTGTAAATTGTCGCCTCTGCGCTCTGGCGCAGTTTTTTTTTCGAGGAGAGTCCCATGTCAGCCGATGCCATCTACGTCACCCGTGAATTCTTGGAATCAACCCAAGTAGAAGTTCACGAGCTCAAATCAAAGGGCCGCAAGGAGATCGCACAAAAGATCGCCGATGCACGGGCGCATGGAGATCTGTCCGAGAATGCCGATTACGATGCTGCCAAGCACGAACAAGAATTGCTGGAGATCCGGATTTCTCGGTTGGAAGGAATGTTGTCGCGGGCTCAGGTGATCCAAGCTGGCGACTTCCCGGACGACAAGATCTATATCCTGAGTCGAGTGCGCCTCGTCAACAAAAAAATCAACCGCGAGATCGAATACCTCCTCGTAAGTCCAGAAGAAGCAGACGTCGAACAGAACAAGCTTTCCGTAACATGTCCACTCGGTAAGGCGCTCTTGGGCAAGACCGTTGGCGATGTTGTAGAGACCCGAGCTCCCGTAGGAATCATCCAATACGAAGTATTGGGTATCAGCAAGTAGCGTTTTTAGTACGTTTGTCTTTCAGTCGTACCGTTTCCACGGCAATTCTACATGAAATGGATCATTGCCGTTGTCTTGTTCGCAGGTTGTATTCACGCACCATGTCGAGCTTCTGATCCTCTGTCACCAGACAAGATTCAATCCACTTTCTATCTTCGCTCGTTGGGTGTTTCCTTTAGCGGGCGCACACCGGGCGGAATTGCCGCAACGGCCAACGTCCAGCTCATGCGAGGTCTTTCCCTCGATATCGGACCGGCTCTCAGTAGAGTTCCCACAGGCATTGCACTTTCAACTCTCGGAATTCCTGTTGTGTGTTGGGGTGAGCTCGGCTCCAAGAACATCTTTCGCCTTGGTATCGGATATCAATGGTTACCTTTGGAAAACGACGGACAGAGTCTTGTTGGAGTTGGCTATCAGCTCGTAGACCCTGTGTACGACCTTAACTTCGCCATCGACATCATGTATTCTCTCGATGCCCGTTCTCGAACGCGTTTTGCCAGTTGGTTCTATATGTTTGGACTAACTATCACTGTTCCACTTCACCGGTGATCTCATGAGTTTTCTCCGCATCTGTCGCAATTGTGCCTTCGTTGCACTCTTTGCCCTTAGTCTGGCCCCATTTGTAACGTCCCTCCAAGCGCAGATACCCACTCCTACGGTGTGGTTTAGGGCCGATACTCTTGTCACGAAGTCCGACAGTGGCTATGTGGAGTCATGGAAGAATCTAGGGTCGGCAGGTGGCGAGGCAGTGGCCATCGGTACTGCCCGTCCGATCTTTGCCGGCTCTTCAACGGGCGGCAAACCGGCGCTGATCTTCGATGGTACATCAACGTTCATGACCGCACCGTCGGTGTTTCCTGTTAGCGCAGACTACACCGTCTACGCAGTGGTGAAGAACACTTCCGCTGCCGGAGCGAACAACATTGTTGGCGGTACGTCGCATACTATCTGGCTGAATAACTCACTCGCGCCGCGTGTTCTCCACAATGGCGATTTCGCGCGCCAAGTAAGCAGTAGTGTCTCGTTGCCAAGTGGGACTGGAATCATACGCGTTCGATACGTACAGTCTACGAAGACCGTGAGCATCGCCGTCAATAACGCACTGGGTGAAGAGGGACCTATACCCGCAACCACAGATCCGACGTTGTTCATTGGTGCCTATGCGTCGAGCAACTTTTTCAATGGCCACATCAGCGAAATCCTAGTGTTCCCAACGGCATTGTCCGACAACGACATCACGAACATCGATCAATACTTGCATACGCGGTATGGTATCTATCGGACACCTCCACCAGAGCCACCGCTCGTTCAGCTCACGAATCCTCCACGTGCATTTCAGATATATCCACTTGTCCCACCACCAAAGAGAAAGGTGGATCTGAGTGGAGTAACACTCGTGGACGGCATCGACAGCGTCAAGATCAAGCGCGCCTACTTTGGGGTAACCTATGTCTTCGGAGGTCCGCTCAACCCCAACAAAGGCACAAAGTTCACCTATGATTTCGTTGCCGACACAATTCAACAAGATTTTGAAATCTTCGTGCGAAGAAACGGCGTGTGGATCCAAGTGTTAAAAGCGCCAAGTGTTCTTGCTGGAGTAGGTATTGCGGTGTGCGGACAGTCCAACTCCATCTTCGGTGGTGCCTTGGAAGCATACGGCAATGTGAGAACGATCGGCAGCAACTTTCAAAATTCTCGATCAGATACTGCCTTCAAAATTGCGACGTGTAATGGAAATGGCGGCGATGCCAACATCGGTGCTTGGCCTATGCAGCTCGCTCGCAACCTTGTGTTCTACGAAAAGTATCCGTCGTTGATCATCAATGGCGGTGTTGGTGGTACAACCATCGAACAACACTATCCCGACCTCGATAACCGGATGAACGTCAACACCATCTACGGTTCATGGCTGTACCGTGTTGAGAAGAGCGGCATGCGCTCAACATTGGAGCATTTGTTCTGGTATCAAGGAGAGTCGAACAATGGCGAGGGCTATGCCGACAAATTCGACAAGCTCTATCAAGCCTGGCACGAAGACCTCCCTAACCTCAAGCATATCTACGTGATTCAGATCCACACGGGTTGCGGCGGAGAGGGTCATGCTCTGCTCCGTGATATGCAGCGGAGGTTTAAGGACAAATACCCAGACGTAGAAGTTCAGGCTGCTTCGGGTCTGCCCGGTCACGACGGTTGTCATTTTGCGATTGATGGATACAAGGCCCTTGGCGACCAAATGCATCGCCTCTTGCTTCGCAACCAGACGTCGAAGGTATATGACGAGGATATTGAATCTCCAAACGTTCGCTCAGTCAACTACACAAACGAAGCAAAGACCGATGTTCGCATCACATTCCGCAATGTGATGCGCGGCATCTCATTCACACCAAGCTTTGATCTAGCAGGAAGACTTCGCACACCAACAGAGGCGTTCTTGGTGAACGACTCCGTAGGCAAAGTCTCGAACGTTTCCGTCGATGGCAACGATGTGATTCTCACCCTTGCTACTGCCGGTTCTGCGTCATTCATATCCTACGTGCCAGACCGCTATTATGCAGACACAGCCGTGGTCTTCGAAGGACCTTGG
Source organism: Kapaibacterium sp. (SeqCode) (assembly GCA_038202665.1). Classification (GTDB taxonomy): domain Bacteria; phylum Bacteroidota; class Ignavibacteria; order Kapaibacteriales; family Kapaibacteriaceae; genus Kapaibacterium. The sequence goes on from JBBRES010000058.1 coordinate 5,537, forward strand.
ATCCAGAACCAAAATGGCATCGGGGCAATGACGTTCCGTGTTACTGTGGATGGTGTAAGCAGTGTGAACGAAGACCTCACAAACGATTCTTCAAAGAGAACAGGTCTCGTCCTTCATTCGGGTGCCATCGTTCCGTGGGAAGGCTCGCACATCTGGTATGCTCTGGACGGCTCGATTGTCTCCAACGGTGAACAATTCGTCCCGAATCTTGCCTCTGGCATCTATGTAGCCGACGGACGTCTCGTCTGCGTGGTTCCGTAGACTTCCATCTCCGTATCTTAGCAGGCCACCTTTTCTTCTGAAAAGGTGGCCTTGTAGTACCACAAAGAACAGATTATGGCCTGGTTCCTTCGAAAATCCAAAAACATCTCCGAGACAACACAACGAGAGATGCCCGATGGGCTCTGGACAAAATGTCCGTCATGCGCCACAATCATCTATCGTAAAGAGCTCGAAGAGCACGCCTTTACGTGTCCCAAATGCGAGCACCATTTCAGGATCGGCAGCAACAAGTACATCGACGTTCTGTTCGACGCAGGTTCGTTTCACGAGATGGATGAAAAGGTCCGCTCGGCAGACCCTCTCGAGTTCACAGACACACGTCCGTATAAAGCTCGATTGAAAGAAGCGTACTCAAAGACAGGTCTGCCAGACGCCGTTACCACCGGCATGGGAACCATCGACGGGAAAGTGATCAGCTTTGGTTGCATGAACTTTGGCTTTATCGGCGGCTCGATGGGCTCAGTCGTAGGCGAGAAGTTCGTCCGCGCCGTAAAGCGATCTCTAGACCAGCGTGTGCCCTTTGTATTTATCAGCGCATCAGGTGGTGCCCGAATGCAAGAAGCGGCCTTGTCGCTCATGCAAATGGCCAAAACAAGTGCTGCCCTGAGCGAGTTGGCAGAGAACGGTATCCCGTATGTGAGCATTCTCACAGATCCTACCACCGGTGGTGTGTCTGCGTCCTACGCAATGTTGGGCGACATCATCATTGGTGAACCACGGGCGCTGATCGGATTTGCGGGTCCGCGCGTGATTGAACAAACCATCCGCAAAAAGCTCCCCGAAGGTTTCCAGCGTTCTGAGTTTCTCCTTGAACACGGTTTCCTAGACATGGTTATCCATCGCAAGGATCTTCGAAAGTCACTTTCAAAAGTGCTCGGTATGCTGAGCGGAGTAAGCAATGCATAAACCTACGCGCGTTCGCATGATTGGCTTTCCAATAGACCTTGGTGCAGACCGACGTGGAGTAGACATGGGTCCGTCTGCCTTGCGCATTGCAGACATCGACAAAAAATTGGAAGCACTTGGCTACACCGTGATTGATGAGGGAGACATTCCTGTTCGCAACATCGAAGTGCAAGAGATGGCCGACGTAAAACTCAAGTATCTGCCAGAAATCGCAGAGATGAGTGCCGTTCTTGCCTCTCGTGTAGAAAGTGTTTTGGACGATGGAGATTTTCCATTGATCCTTGGCGGCGATCATTCCATGAGCATCGGCTCGCTTGCCGGCATTGGTGCCCACTGCGCCAAACACAAGAAGACGCTCGGCGTAATCTGGATAGACGCACATGCCGATATGAATACCGCAGAAACTACACCAAGCGGAAACATTCACGGCATGCCCGTTTCTATTGCCCTTGGTATCGGTCACCCGTCCCTCACATCAATTGGTGGTGCCTTTCCGAAACTTGATCCCCGCAACCTTGCCATCGTGGGCCTTCGGAGCATCGATCCGGGTGAACGCGCGTTGATCAAGGAACTCGGCGTGGCTGCCTATACGATGTTCGACGTCGACAAACTTGGCATGTATGAAATCGCCTCACGGGTACTCGAAGACATGGCTCGCAGCGTCGATCACCTGCATATTTCCTTCGACGTCGACGGCGTGGACCCCGCGTTTGCACCAGGCGTGGGAACACCGGTGCCGGGTGGACTCAGCTTCCGAGAAACACACCTCTTCATGGAGATGATCTCGCAAGTAGAAGCCTATGCGTCGCTCGAAGTCGCAGAAGTAAATCCAATTCTCGATGTGCGCAACAGCACGGCAGAATTCGCCTCCGATGTGGTCAGCAGTTCGATGGGAAAAAGGATCCTCTAGTGCGACACCTTCTCATGTGTTGCCTGTTGTGCTGCAGTGCTCTTTCCGTCACCGCAGCCGACTCTCTTGTTGTTGTCAAAAAAGTTCGTCCAATGCGCGTATGGGCATCCCTTGGTGGAGAGTTTGGCGTGCATAGCTCAGACTTTTTTAAGAGTTATAAACGCTACCTTGGCGGACCCGCCTCTACCTTCGACGTCCCCTATGTTCTCGAAGGAGGCATTGCTTCCTATCTCTGGAAAAACGTAAGCATTGGCCTCAACGCAAGCTATTACCGGGCCGTGGTGCGCGAAAACTATCAGCAGTATTTTCCGTTTGGAGACACGAGCTCGAAGAATCTCCTCGCCATCTCTCAAGACATGTCGGTAACGGCAACGCCCATCATTGCCACTATCGATTATTATCCCACAGACCGACAGTTCGCCACCTACGTTGGCGCCGGACTTGGCATTGGCATCTCCACCATCCTGTGGAAACAAGGCGTCTACGGCAATGGCGTTGCATCGGAAACCACGCCCTATACCAACACCCATATTGTACCCGCCGGACTCGTTCGTGCGGGCATAAGCTTGGGATGGGATAAAGAACGAACAACAAAGGTGGCAGGGGCGCTCACGTTTGAGGTGCGATATACATTCATGACGGTGTCTGCACCACTGCTCAAAAGCATGTCGGATGTCCTTCCCAACGCCGGTCCAGAAACACGAGGGGACTATCACATTCAAGCAGGTGGACTCGGATTACACGTAGGAGTGAGTGTTATCGTCAACTAGCAACGATTACCTGTTGCGCGGAACATTCCTTTTCGCAATGTTGCCGTAGACGTAGTGGTTCATTTACACACACAGAGAGGACAGCGCCATGGACATTCATGTAACGACACGCCACTGCACCCTTACCGATGAAGAAAATGATGCAGCTATCGCAGCAGCAAAGCATTTTGAAAAGTTCATCGATGGCATTCTTCGTGTAGACGTAATCTGTGATGAGAATGCAACAAAGCACGTTGAATACACCGTCAAGGTCCCGGGTCATATTCTTGTGGCCAAGGAGAGCGGTCAGCACTTCTCCAAGATCATTCACGATGCCGCACTCAAAATGCACCGTCAGCTTTCCAGACTGCATGAACTGAAGATCCCTGTCCGCTCACCAGAACGCGGATAACACATGGGCTTCATACGGAATATTGTCCCGCACATTAAGGACTCAATCACTGTTCAGGAACTCCTGAACGGACCTGTGCATTTAACCTCGCGCACGGGCGAGGTTGGTATGACGAATACCATCACGGATAAAAGTCTGCATCGTCCACAACTCGCCCTTGCTGGATACACAGAGTTCTTCACGTACTACCGCGTACAGCTCTTGGGCAATACGGAGTACTACTATTTGCAAAGCCTCACACCTGAGCAACGTCATGCGGCCGTGGAAGGCATCATGCAGTTCAAGATTCCGTGTTTGGTGTTTGCGAATGGACATGAGCCACCGGCCGACATCGTAGAGCTCGCCATAGAGCATGGTATTGCTGTACTCGTAACGCCATTCGATACAACGAAGACCGTGTTTCTGCTGAGTGAATTTCTCGACGATCAGTTCAGCGCGCATATCAGCGTGCACGGTTCGTTCGTTGATGTGTACGGCGTTGGCATTCTGTTCACAGGCGGCAGCGGGATCGGGAAAAGTGAGATCGCACTGGATCTTGTCGAGCGCGGTCATCGCCTCGTCGCAGACGATCTTGTGATACTCACCAAGAAGCGCGAATCCATCCTCATGGGTACGGGCACATCGCTCGTGAAGCACTTCATGGAGATTCGAGGTCTTGGCGTAATCGACGTGCGCCAGATGTTCGGCATTCGAGCCATCCGATTCCAAAAGCGACTCGAGATCATCGTCGAACTCGAAGTCTACGACCCGAGTCACGAGTACAACCGCACGGGCTTAGAAGAGTTCACCACCGATCTTGTTGGTGTTCCTATTCAATCTGTCAAACTCCCGATTTTCCCCGGCAAGAACGTTACCGTGATCAGCGAAACCATTGCGCTGAACTACCTTCTGAAAACCTACGGCTATAACGCGTCGCAAGAATTCTCTGCGCGCCTACAAGAAGAGATTCAACGACGATCAAAGAACAAGGACAGCTATGACCAACGCCACATCACCTATTTCCAAAGCGATGATGAATAAGTTTTCTACGTTCGGCATATCGATTGGCCTTGCCGCCTTGCTCCTTACAGGATGCGGGGGAGGAGGCAAGGAGCAAGTGGCAGAAGGGGATGCAGGCTCTCCGGTCAAGGGCGAGTGGGTAATCATTCATGAACTCTCCGACGCCGAAGGACTGAATCCGATTACGGTGAACGATGCAAACGCTCGGGCCATATTTGACCGCGTGTATGAGAAGCTGCTTGACCAAGATTTCGTCACCACAGACCTCGTTGGTTCGCTCGCAGAAGGGCGTCCAACAGTGAGTGACGATCACCTTACGTACACGTTCAAACTCAAACAGGGTGTGACGTTTTCGGACGGACATCCACTCACGGCCGCCGATGTGGTGTTCTCGTTTAAAGTGGTGAAGAATCCACTGATCATCGATGCTGCTCCGCTACGGAATTACTATGAAGATCTCAAAGACGTCGTAGCTCCCGACGCCAACACAGTGGTCGTAACGATGAACAAGCAGTACTTCATGGCAGAGTTTCAGTTGGGCGATGTTCGAGTGTGTGCAAAGCATATTCAAGACCCGAAGAACTTGACAGACCAATACACTTTTGCTGAAACCAACGACATGGCAAAGGCACAGGCCAACAAGGCCATGGGTGAGTTTGCAACGTGGTACAACCGTGCAGAAATGAAGCGCGAGCCAAAGATGAATCTTGGCTCCGGACCGTATGTCTTCGAAGAATGGAAGACGCAAGAGAGCATCACCATCGCGCGCAATCCCACCTACTGGGCAGCAGGAAAGAACAAAGACAATCCCGCCTACGTCGACAAAGTAATTTACCGCGTCATGAACGATCGGTCAGCCGCGGTAACAGCATTGAAGAACCAAGAGCTCGACTTCATGGAGTCGTTGCCACCGGCAAAGTTTGCAGAAGAAGTAGACACCACACGTCTACCGTACCTTGTCAAGCATCCCTACGAAGCACAGTACTACACCTACATCGGATGGAACACGGTACGTCCGGTACTATCCGACAAACTTGTACGCAGAGCGTTGTCGCACCTCGTAGACCGACCTGCCATTATCAAGCAAGTGATGCACGGTCTTGCCGTCCCGATGAACTCGCCCATCTATCCGCAACGTCCCGAATACGACAAAACGTTGCCCAACATCAACTACGATACGAAGGCAGCAGCAGCCTTGCTTGCACAGGCAGGGTGGAAGGATTCGAATGGCGATGGCACGTTGGATAAGATGATCAATGGCAAGCTCACCGATTGCGCATTCACGTTCCTCCTCAACGCAGGCAATGAAGCACGCGAGCAGATAGCGCTCCTTATCGTAGACGAATGCAAGAAGATCGGCATCAACGTGACGGTCAAGAAACTCGAATGGGCCATCTTCCTCGAAAACCTTCGCACACGAAAGTTCGATGCCTACATCGGTGCATGGGTAAACGATCCAATACCTTCAGATCCGTATCAGATCTGGCACTCGTCGCAGGCAGACAACAAGGGTTCCAACTATGTAAGCTTCCGAAACAAGCGTGCCGATGAGCTCATGGAGCTCAATCGTACAGAGTTTGACGAGGCAAAGCGTGCAGAGTATATGCGAGAGTTTCAGCGCATCGTTGTCGACGAGCAGCCCTACACATTCCTCTGGATGCCCCAGATCCCATGCGTGTATAACAAGCGTCTACACAATGTGTTGTTCTCGCAGGTCCGACCTGGCTACAATCCCACACAATGGTGGGTTCCTACATCACAGTGGAAGTATGCACCGGCTCAATGAGACGTTCACAGCTCCGTGACATCATCCTGGGTGGTGAGAGCAACACGGTCGAATTCAAGCGCAAATTCACATCCGCCGAGAAGATCGCAAAGGAGATCATTGCCTTTGCGAACACTTCCGGCGGCTTTCTTATCATTGGCGTAGATGACGATCGCACGATTCGCGGTGTAGCATCAGAGAAGGAAGAGATGGAGTTGCTCGAAGTGGCCAGGCATCACATTGTGCCGCCGCTCGAGCTCGAAGTAGAAATAGTAGAGATCGAATACAAAGATGTGATTGTGGTGCACGTGCCGAAGAGTGATAAGAAGCCGCACAGACTCATCACCGAAGACGCCAATGCATTTATCAGGCAAGGCGAGAACAGTGTAAAGGCGAGTCGGGAAATGGAGCGTATTCTGGCGGGACAGAACTCCACAGCTCCCGGCATGACGATTAGCATAGGCGATAGGGAACGACGACTCTTTACGTTCCTTGAACACTACGAGCGAGCAACAGTGAAAGACTTTGCAAAACTCACCAACATCTCCAACCGACGAGCCTCACAGATTCTCGTGAAACTCGTGCGCGCTGGCGTGTTGCACATCCACCACGACATGGAGCACGACTACTTTACGCTTGTCTAAGTAGGTGCTCCTGCTACTGGAAGATCACAGGGAAGGCTTGCATGCTTGTACCTGCAGTAATCGTACAATGATAGAGTCCAGCGTTGGCACTGATAGGTATGCTGTGTTCACCTGCTTCGAGTATACCAAGCCGATGTTCGTTGATAATGCTTCCGTCCGTAGCCACGAGGCGGATGGTTACCATTGTCGAAGCAGCCAACACAAACGTTACGACGGTGCCACCATCCGACGGATTCGGTTGGACAGAGCAATGAAGGTCTGAACTGCCAGGCTCACAACATAGACGTACATCCGTTGGTCGATCAAG
>JBBRES010000059.1:0-12452 GCA_038202665.1 Kapaibacterium sp. (SeqCode)
GTGCTTCCCACTCACGCGAATGCACTTCTGCGTGTCTGCTACGCGCGTGTAATCGCGCTTGCCCACTCCAAGGAACACATCCTTGAATTGGTTCATGCCGGCATTCGTGAACAGCAGTGTTGGATCGCCGTGGGGGATCACCGGTGCCGACGGCACTATACGATGTCCACGAGCAGCGAAGAAATCAAGGAAGGACTGGCGGATCTGGCGTGAGGTCATAACCCGCAAGTTACGGCCTGCAGCCCTTTCCGCCAATGGAGGTATCTTGCGCCTTCCTATGACTGACCAGCCGCTCCTCCCGCCCCCAACCGAGATCCTCGAATCTCTTGCCACAACAAGTGCCATGGTATGCACGTGGTCGCATCCGTTGTGGCCAACGGCCTGGACGCAAGAACACGCCGCGCGCCTTGGCCCTGCCACCATGCCGCGACGTATCGTGGTAACTGCAGAGCAGCGTTCCGATGTGTGGAACGTTCGCATTGAGAGTTTTACAGAAAAGCAAGGCTTTGCAAAAGGGTGGCAAGGTTCGCCGGAAGATCTCGTTCAAATGTTGTGGGCATTGGGATTCGGTCAGCTCCTCCTCCAAACACCTGCACGCGACGTGCAATGCAGACGGAATGCGAAGCGCAGTACCACCTCCATCCATGCGCCAAGTAGGACGGAGTGGACAGAACTTATCGCAGATCGCACAAAGCAAGTACCACTGCCAACCAGTCAGTTCGCACACTTGTTGCACGTGCTCGATCTCGCCTCGGTAGATGGGGCTATTCGAACGCTCATGGCCGACAAGTATCGGCAGCTGAATCATCTACTCACCATCATCGAACACCTTCCACCGTTCCGCGAGGCCATGCCCGGAACCACGCTTTCTATCATCGATGCCGGTTGTGGAAAGGCGTACGTGAGCTTCGCATTGTGCGCCGTGCTCGTAGAGCGCGGTGTTGATGCACATGTGTATGGAGTAGACACCAATCCACACGTCATCGAACATTGCAATGCAGTTGCGCAAACACTTGGCTTTGGCGATCGATGCGTTTTTGAAGTTGCGTCGATTAGTAGTGTGAAGCCCCGACCAACAGACCTGTTGTTAGCGTTACATGCCTGCGACACGGCTACCGACGAGGCTCTTGCCCTCGGTGTGCGCTCGCATGCGCGCACAATGATCGTTGCACCATGTTGCCATCACTATGTACAACAGCAACTCACTCGATCTACCGTGCCCGACTTCGCACGTCCGCTCCTTGACGACGGAATTGTAAAAGAGCGACTGGGCGACATGCTCACAGATACCATGCGACGTGACATTGTGCGAGCCTTTGACTACGACGCTTCCCTTGAAGAGTTCATCGCTTTAGAACACACGGCAAAGAATGTGATGTTGAAATGTGTGGCTCGTTCTGCGACACCTGTAACAGAACCCGACCTCAAACGTCTGACGGAACTTCGCGCCTATAGCAATGCATGGAACGCCATGCCCAAACTACACGAACTCATATCTGATCTCATACCATGATGTCTATGCGCAGTACACTCCTCCTTCTCGTCGCCCTCTTTTTCGCTCTGCAAGCGGCCACCGCACAGCAACGCGATGCGATCGCCAACGATCTCAATCCTTCGTATCAGAAGACCATGTATCGTGCCATGATCGATCTCCGACACGTCGAGAACGATCGAGTACGTGTAGAACTCTACCCTCCGGCTGTCAAAGAGGATTCTGCAGTAATGGTCTTCCCTGCCACCATTCCCGGTACCTACGAACCTCAGTCTTGGTGGAGATACATCAGCAATTTCACCGCGTGGGATAGCGCAGGCACTCCGTTGCCAGTGCACCGCAGTGCTGATCATCAGTTTGTAATCTCTGGTGCGAAGAAGCTTGCACGTGTTTCGTATTTGGTAGACGACTCCTTTGACGACCACGACACATCGTTCCCGCAGATCTTCCATCCGGCGGGTTCGAGCATACAGGCCGACAGTATTTTCGTTCTCAACCAATGTGGATTCATTGGCTACTTGTACGGCTATTCGAAACTGATCTATCAAGTAACGGTGGTCAAGCCGCCGCATCTCTACGGCGCTTCTGCGTTGCAGATTAAATCATACTCCGATACACTGGACATGTACTCAGCGGCGAGTTATGACGCACTTGTCGACAATCCCATTCTCTACGCCGTTGCCGATACCGCGTCGTTTACGGTGGCGGGGACGCGCATTCTGATTGCGTGTGCGAGCGTAACCGATCACTCCATCGCACAGCAACTCGTGGAGCCCATCAAACGCATTGCAACGAGCATTGCAAGTTATCTGGGCACCATGCCAGTAGATCGTTACGCATTCTTGTTCTATTGCTGGGATGGAAGCCTGAAAAACGTCGACATGCGAACTCCCGCCTTTGGCGCACTTGAGCACAACTACAGTTCGTTCTACTTCTGGCGTGCGAAGAATGCAGCACAAGGAATTGCCGATGTGGCAACGCATGAGTTCTTACATATTCTTGAGCCATTGAATCTTCATAGCGAAGAAATCGCGGCGTTTGATTTTCGCAATCCGAAAATGTCGAAGCACTTGTGGTTGTATGAGGGTGTTACGGAGTACTTCTCAGACATGGCTCGCATCCACGACTCGGCCATCTCCGAGAGAGATTTGCAAACTATGTTCTCACGCAAATTGTTTTCTTCGGCCTACTTCCCTCCCACCCTTTCCCTTACCGATTTCTCGAAGAATGTTATGACGGATGAGAATCAGCAAGTGTATCCGCTCATCTATGAGTACGGTCCAATCGTTGCCCTTGCGCTCGACATTCAATTGCGTCAAGAAAGCAATGGGTCTCGTGGATTACTAGATCTCATCCGTTCTTTATCGGCCGTCTATGGCCCCAACAAACCATTCAAGGATGATGATCTGTGGAAAATCATTGAAAAGGCCACATCGTCCTCCATTAGCGCGTTTTGTGATCGATACATCGAGCATGCAGAGCGCATCCCCGTTGGAGAATTTTTGAAGAAAATCGGATGGACGTACACTGCGAAGAAGAGCGTTTCTGTAGCGGCATTCGGCATTGAGTTTCGCATGCAGGGATCGGACCCTCGCATTCTGATTGGACCTGTAGGAGAAAACCCGCTTGGTGTGCAAGGTGGAGACGAACTCAAGAAAGTGAATGGCCACGCGGTGAACCTGAACGAAGAGTCTGCTTGGATGAACATGATGAGGCCGAGCGTTGGGGATCCACTCACGCTTACGGTGATAAGGGACGGTCATGAAGTGGAGCTCACCGGTAAGGCAATGATGATGAGTCGTGAGCAGCGTCATGTGATCGAGGATGATCCTAACGCTACATCTACGCAGCTCGAGCTGCGACGGGCGTTCCTCTACGGCAGCTGATTAGCCATTCCTACTTTGAATACCATTGATCGAGGACCGATGAGAATCGGTCCTCTGTCATTTGTAGCTGGTCGTACATCCCTGCCACCTTGCGCTGACGATACGCTTCATACAAAGACACAGCGCATGCAACAGAGATGTTGAGCGATTGGATCACTCCCATCTGAGGGATCAGGAAGTTCCCGTCAGCTTTTGCGAGAGCTTCTTCGGACACACCATCATGTTCATTTCCAAAGACGAGTGCGACGGGTGCTGTAAGATCGAGGTCGTGCAGTGAAACGGCGTCGCTACTCATGTGTGTTGTGAGGATTCTCATTCCCTTTGCACGCAAGTACGCATAGCAGGCATCAACCGACGTGTGAAGATGCAGGTCTACCCATTTCCGCGCACTGCCACTACTCTTCTCTGCGAGCGAAGGACGTGTCTCACCCGAGTGATAAATACCATGTGCTTCGAAAACACCAACGGCGTCGCACGAACGGATTACGGCACTAACGTTATGCGGATCGTGCACGTTCTCGAACACCACCGTCAGTGTTGTTTGACGACGTCGGAGTACGGCGGCTAAGCGCGCTGCTCGTTCAGGTGTGATCGTTTCAGGACTCGGCAAACCAACTCACTTATCGGCTTCACCCATTACCGGATCGATCGATCCAATAATGGCGACGACGTCCGATACCATAGAACCTTCGGCCATGTATTTCAATGCCTGAAGATTTGACGACGATGGGGAGCGCAGCTTGAGCTTCCACGGATTACCGGTACCATCGCTGGAGATATAGAATCCAAGTTCACCCTTTGGTGCTTCGATGGCGGTATAGGTCTCGCCCTTTGGAGGCATGCATCCGAAGTTGATCAACATAAAGTCGTTGATCAGTTCTTCCATGCTTGTGTAGATCGACGCCTTGCTTTGCAGCACGTTGCGCGGATCATCGGCCTTATGTCCACCGCGAGGAATCACCTGCAGTCGGTCGAGAATCTGGTGAATCATCTTCACCGATTCTTTCACTTCTGCGACGCGACACATATACCGCGCGTAACAGTCTCCGTCGTTGCCGGTGATTACGTTGAAGTCGAGTTCGTTATAGGCGAGATAGGGTTCGTCTCTGCGTAGATCGCGCGCAATACCGGAGCCACGTAGCATCGGTCCCGTGAGTCCAAGTTGAATGGCCTTCTCGGGTGGCATGTATCCAACGCCAGCCATACGCTCGACGAAGATTCGATTGCGATTGACCAGCTTTTCAAAGCTCACCATCTCATCAGGGAAGGCATTCAGCCAAAGACGAATATCGCGAAGCACGTCTTCCGAGATGTCGTTCGCGACGCCACCGATACGGGCATACGACGTGGTGAAACGCGCACCGCACAGGCGTTCGAACAAGTCGTACAGTTTTTCACGTTCTGTAAAAGTCCACAAGAACAACGTCAGCGCACCAACGTCCATTGCCGTTGCGCCCATCGCAATCAGGTGTGAGCTCACGCGAGCGAGTTCACACACCAACATGCGAAGCCACACACCACGCTCTGGTACTTCTACCCCTGCCGCCTTTTCGATGGCCATGGCAATTCCAACATTGTTGGAAAGGGGCGAGAGATAGTCGAGTCGGTCTGTGTGCGGAATGAATTCGTGATACGTGGAGCTCTCTGCAATCTTCTCAAAGCCGCGGTGCAAGTAGCCCAGTTCGGGAACGCACTTCACAACGGTTTCGCCATCAAGTCGGAGCAGGACGCGCAACACGCCGTGTGTTGCAGGGTGCTGCGGACCCATGTTCAGGATCATATCGTTTTCGAGCGGATCCTCGAACATGGCCAACGTATCCTTGTCCATCACTTCGCGAATGATCTTTGATTGGCGAAGCTTCTGAACGCGTTCGATCGTGGCTGTATTGGTAACGGGCAGTGACATCACTTCCTCTGGCGAAAAAAACGTTCCGCGAATATACGCTACTTGAGGTGTTCTCTTATGAAGGTGGCGATCTTCTCTGTGAGTTCGGGGGTTGGCCAATGACCGCCGTCGAATGGTTCATAAGTCACATTCACGCCGGCGCGTTCCATGGCCGCCTTCATCAGCTCGGCGGTTTGGAATGGCACAACCTCGTCCTTTGTGCCATGGGCGAGAAACACATCGATGCCGCTTGCTTTGAGTTGGTCGTAGCGCTCAACAACCTTGCCTGCAGGATACATGCTTGCAGAAAGTGAAACGAGGGCCGCAAACGTATCTGGGAAGCGAGTTGCGAGCACATTGGCAAAGAAGCCGCCTTGCGAAAATCCGACGATGATGGTCTTGCCGTCGGTGACCGGAAGCTGCCTGCGTGCATCGATGCAAACAGACTCGTACCATTCGGCCGACAAGTCGACGATAGAGGCAAAACTCGAATCAGGCATGCCCAGTGCCTCACCCGCCGCAGAAAACTTTTCACGTTGTGCCGAAAACGATTCTTTGATTTTTAGATACGGTGCTTCTGGACACACAAAAATCACGTTTTTGAGTTTCAGTCCACGTGCCCACGACAGCATGATCTCGGGTGTATGTCCGTTACCATGAAGCAATACCACGAGTCTGTTCGGCTCGCTCGCCTTGAAATCGGGCGGATACAACACGCGAGATCTCCCCCATCGCACTTGTTTGTGAAACAAGAGCGAGTAGTCTTTTCCAACAGACTCACGTTCCGCGATGCCGTTGGCGTTGGCGAGTTCTTGGGCGGCCTTTGCATCGTTGGGATGTCCGGCAGATGCATAGCAACCAGCAAGCATTTGGGCCGCCTCGGCGTCGGCCGGTACAGCGCGCAACCAATGCTCAAGGAACGGTATGGCCTCTCCGGGCTTTCCCTTTAGCACGAGCTCTGCGGCACGGTCCTTGGACGAACGCTTGTCACTTTGTTTGATCAGTGCCTTGAGATCGAAACGTTGCGCCACGAGAGGCGCAGTCCACATTACAAGACACAGCAGGAGTAGGATTCTCTTGTTCATTCGCTTACCAATCGTTTTCGTGCTTGCGCAAGGACCTTGAGTTGCTCGCTGCTTACAGTAGGATATTGAAGGTTGAGGTCTTCGACCGTTTTGTAGAGTACTGTTGTGAGGGCAAGTCTGCTCCACCACTTATCGTCTGCCGGTATGATGTACCACGGCGCATGACTTGTAGACGTGGCCGAGATTGCGTCCTCGTAGGCGTGCTGATACTGTTCCCAGTACTCCCGTTCTTGTACGTCGGCCGCAGAGAACTTCCAGTTCTTCGATTGATCGTCGATCCTCGAAAGCAATCGCCTCTTTTGCTCATCTTTCGAAAGATGCAAGAAGAACTTCAAGACGATCGTTCCACTTTGTGTGAGAATTCGCTCGAACTCGTTGATCACCTTATAGCGCTCTTTCCAGAACGATGCGGGCAACGGTTTCGAGGTATCGATACCGGATAGCTTTTCGTTTGCCACAATCTCTGGATGCACCTTCGATACGAGTACATTTTCATAGTGCGAACGGTTGAAGATTCCGATCTCGCCACGCGCAGGCAGCGCTAGATAATGTCGCCAGAGAAAATCATGGTCCAGTTCGTGCTCCGATGGACGCTTGAACGATGTGACCTTTACTCCCTGTGGGTTCAATCCGGACATCACATGCTTGATGGCCCCGTCCTTCCCTGCCGTATCCATGGCCTGTAGGACGATCAGAAGAGAATGCTTGTCGTCCGCATACAGCATGTCCTGCAATCTCGACACTTGCTCGAGGCCTTGGTCCATGATTTCAACGGCCGTCTCTTTCTTGAGGGTCTTTCCTGTAAACGTTGTTGCGTACTTCTGAAGCCGAACCTTTTCACTCGGTCCAACCTTCATGGTTTGTACCAACGTTTTGAGCTCTTTTTGCTCGGCTGCAGTACTTCTGTCGGCCTTGGCCATGAAGATCACCTTTCGATGCGGTGACGTGAACAAGATGGATAGAACGAAAAAAAGCGGTCGCATGACCGCTCTTCTTGCGTGGGCGAGGCGGGACTTGAACCCGCACGTCCTTTCGAACACGGGCTTCTGAGACCCGCCTGTCTGCCAATTTCAGCACTCGCCCCTTGTATGACTGCTTGCGGAGAGGGAGGGATTCGAACCCTCGATAGAATTGCTCCCATAACGGTTTTCGAGACCGCCCGATTCAACCACTCTCGCACCTCTCCGTGTTGCAGCTTTCTGTGGGGCCGCAAATATAGGAAGGCGGCAGGGATATCTATGCCCGCAGATCGGGAGTCTTGATGGAGTCGAGGATATTCAAGTAACTGATGTATCGCTCTTCGTCCACCTTGCCGTCCTTTACCGCCTTCTTTACTCCGCAATCTGGCTCGTGCGTATGTGTACAGGTTGCGTACCTACATTCAGAGACAAACGGCATAAACTCTTCAAAATAAAAGGGTAACTCCTCTGCACCTAGCTCCCATATCGCCAGTTCTCGGATACCTGGCGAGTCGATGATCGACCCACCGGACGCCAACGGAATGAGTATAGCGGCGGACGTGGTATGCTTGCCGGTGAGGTACTTGTCAGAGATGGCACCGACCACTTGACGTGAATCTGTTAGCATGTTGATAAGACTAGACTTACCAACACCACTAGGACCACTGAACAACGTGAGTTTTCCGTGGAGTAGCGCAGAGAGTTCGCCAATGCCTTCAGGCTGTTGTACACTTACAAAATGACAACTTATCCCCAATTGTTGATAAGCTGTGAAGTCCGATCGGATGTCATTTCGGTCGTCCTCATTTGTAAAGAGGTCCATCTTGTTGATGCAGATGATTGGTTCTAGGTTGCCCTTATCTGCGGCGATCAGGTATCGATCAATAAGGCGCTTGTTATACATCGGCAAGGCGGTAGACATCACGATGCACAGCTGATCGACGTTGGCGACGAAGACTTGTTCGCGCTGCACACGTCCGGCTGCCTTCCGGGAAAGAACCGTACGTCGCTCCTCCACACGAACGATCGTGCCTTGTTCACTTCCAGAATCGGGGTCCAAGGTTATCCACACCACATCTCCTACAGTAACGATACTTCCGATGTGTGGGCAGTCTACGGTGCCGGAGACAGTGCAGATGTGGAAAACCTCGGTGTTTTCCACAGAGACCACCCATTGCGGTCCTGCGGCAGTGATGACGGTGCCACGCTGCGCATTTGGCGGCAACGTCCGCTCCTGCTTGATAATCGTCCGGGTGCGGTTACGACTCTTTGTGCGTTGACGCGTTTTTTCGGAGAACTGCTCTTCGGGATCCGATTGGGAGTTCGGAAGGTCGTGGGATCGTGTCGGCACGGGCACTAAAAAGTGTGGAAAAATTTTGACACGTCTCGTCTTTTCAGTACTTTAAGGGCAGTTTTTCAATATACCAGGTTTTTCTTGAACTATCGGTGGATCTTCAAAGACCAACTCGATGAAACAGCCGTCCAGCGCATAACAGATACCCTAGATCTTCCTGTCCCGATTTCAAAAGTCCTTGTCGGAAGAGGACTTACGACCATCGAGGAGGTTGACCGCTTTTTCCAGCCAGGGCTGGAGCTCCTTCATTCACCATGGCTCATGGATGGGATGGAGTTGGCGGTTGACAGGATCGAACAGGCAATCAAAGACAAAGAGCTGATCTGGGTCCATGGCGATTACGACGTGGACGGCACTTCGAGCACTGCAATGGTCCTTCACTTTCTGAAGACCATTGGAGCACGTGCGGACTATCACATCCCTAACAGACTCGACGAAGGCTTCGGCTTTACAGAGGGAAGTGTCGATAGGGCGCATGCTGCAGGCGCCACGTTAGTGGTTACCGTAGACGTGGGGATTACTGCTGTGAAAGCGGTCCGACATGCAAACGAGCTTGGCATGAACGTGATCGTGGTGGACCACCACCAAGCGGCCGAAGAACTCCCTGCCGCCCTCACTATACTTGACCCTATCAAGCCGGGCTGCTCGTATCCGTTCAAGGACCTTGCAGCCTGCGGCGTGGCGTACAAGCTTATTCAGGCTGTGTGCGAGCGCAGGGGCGAGCCAGAAGCGGCGCACAACTACCTAGACTTTGTGGCTATTGCCTCAGCGGCAGACATCGTGGCGCTCTCCGGTGAGAACCGGATCCTCTCCTATTACGGGTTGGAGCTGCTGAACTCCTTCCCGCGCCCAGGTCTCAAGGGCCTGATCGATTGCGCCGGGCTGACGCTTGGCTCGATCAACAACTCTTCGATCATCTTCGGATTGGCCCCGCGCATCAATGCTGCGGGTAGGCTTGGCGACCCACGTCGCGCCGTCGAAATGATGATCCAGCCAACAGAACTTGGCGCCTTCCACATCGCACAAGAACTCGAACACGACAACCGGAAACGTCGGGCGATTGACGAAGTAACCTTCGAAGAAGCCACCGTTGAAGCCGAAAAACAAATAGCAGAGGGTGGACGCAAGTCGTTGGTATTACATGGAGGTGAGTGGCACGCCGGTGTGATCGGTATTGTCGCGTCCCGCCTCGTAGAAAAGTACCATCTTCCCACCGTCATGCTCACGACCATCGACGGCATTGCGAAGGGCTCGGCTCGGTCCATCAAGGAATTCGATATCCATGCCGCCCTCAAGAGCTGCGAAGACCTTATGATAGAGTTTGGAGGTCATAAGCACGCGGCTGGACTCTCCCTGCCCGTCGCAAACGTGCCCGAACTCGCCCGTCGCGTCGACCTTTTTGCACAGAAATGGCTGTCGCTTGACCAGTTAGTACCAGAGATCGTCATTGATGCGAATCTTCAGCTTAACGAACTAACACCGCACTTTTTCAAGATGTTAGCACGTTTTGCACCGTACGGATACAGTAACCATCGGCCTGTTTTCCACACCCAGGACGTGGTATCTGCAAATGGTGTGAAGATCGTTGGGAATAACCACTTGAAGTTCAGGGCACTGCAAAAGAACTTTGCCATCGATGCCATTGGATTTAATCTTGGACACAAGATTGCCGACTGCACGAATGGAAAGCCTTTTTCCTTAGTTTATACGCTTGAAGAGAATGTGTTCAACGGTACTTCCACTCCTCAGATCCGAATAAAGGATATCAGGAGTCAGTAAAATCACTTACGAGGAGGCGACATGATTCGCCAGTTTGCGCTGCTTGCAGCGTCACTCCTTTCCCTGCCGATGGTTGCACAAGAAACTTTCACGTTGCACCGCGGCACACAACTTTCTGTCCGAACGATTACAACGGACGTTTTCAAACCTACCGGACTTGCCATAGACGCAAGCGGAATGCTGTGGGCATTAGAGTCCCAAGCAGGGACGATTCTACGCATCGACCCAACCACTGGCGTGAAAACCGTGGTTCTTCAGGCGACGTTTTCAATCCCGACGTCACTCGGTGTGTCTTCTATAGACGCCGTGTACGACATCGTGATCGACCCAGATTTCAACGGCTCTCATCCATACATCTATCTTGCTCATTCAACAACCGACGGCTCGCAGCTTGTTACGCGCATGACGTATGCCGGTGAGCGACTTGCCGACCCTGTTGTCCTCCTCCGAACAGACCCTGTTCCAACTTCGCAACCGTGTACCCTTCTCCTGCTTCCCGATGGCACACTGCTTTTTGGCACAGGATCGTTTGACACTCCCGCGCCGCAAGACATGAACTCTCTGTGCGGCAAAGTGCTTCGCTTGCGGACAGACGGAACGGCGCCAGACAACAATCCCTTCTACGATCCATTGGCACCCACGTCGGCAGCGTCCTATCAATTCTCGCGCGGACATCGTGCTGTGCAAGGCATGGTTCGAGTACCACGCATAGACCCGGCGCTCGAAGGCACTATCTATGGCACTGAATGGGGCTCCAAGGCCGGTGACGAGATCAATGCAATTGTCGCTGGAAAGAACTACGGTTGGCCAAACGTGGAGGGGTATTGCACCACGTCCATGAGTGCCTACACCTGCCCTCTCACAACATCCGATGCCCTCTTCACAGGCCTTGCCTTTTACGCCCACCCTGCCATTCCGGAATGGAATCGCAAGCTTCTCGTTGGCTCGTATCGGCTGGAGCGACTGCTCGTGATGGATCTTGACAATGTGGGTGGAATCATGAATAAGGATGGTTCACTCAATCCGCAAAACGTGACAACGCTCGCAGACAGCAACCGCTTTCTGTTTGCAAACAGGGAGATTCCAGAACGTCCACGCGATATTCTCGCCGCAAACGACGGTCGTATCTACATTGCCCTGCATCAGATCACGGATGAAGGTGGCATCGATCGCATCGTCGTGTTGGAAAACCCGGCAATGCAGGTGCTCGTCAGTTCCGTGAAAGAAAACGTTGCAACGAACGGACTCATCGTGTCACCAAATCCAGTGTCCGATCACATGACGGTTCGCGTCTCGGACACTCCTTCGGTAGCGTGGAACGTGACATGTACCGACCAGCTTGGTCGCATCATGTTCACAACCTCTGTTGCCGCAGGAACAGATATGGTCACGATTCCGTGCTCATATCTCCCTACGGGAGCGTATGGCGTCACAGTTCAATCCGGACCGATGACGCGACATACCACCGTCATCCGCTAACTTTCGCTACATGAATGAACTCTCTGCGCTCGAAGGCGTGGTGGAAGACGTGCGTGTTCACCACGACACCGTCTTCTTCACACTTCGAACGTCCGACGAGCGCACCCTTGTTGCCTCGCTACCTTCCAGCATTGCCTATGCCCACCTGATATGGGTTGGTGCCAGCGTGCGTGCACAAGGCGCGGTACGGGGCAAGGAGGCATGGTCACTCCACGCTGCTCGAATCGTTGTAGATCCACACGTTCTTTTAGATGTGACGGATGTTGCATCGTGCATCACGTCAAGCGGTATCGATCCGCGGCACATCGTGTTACGCCGACTTCCACAAATAGAAGTATCACCACACATCATCTTTGGATCGGTAATCAACTCTATTCTTGATGCCGTGCTTCAAGATCCGCATCGCAGTGATGAACAAGTGCTCGAAGATGCATTTGAACAGCGCCCCCTCTCCCTTGCCGCCCTCCATGCGCGCGACGCATCAGCCGTCGCGTCACTCAAAGAACGAGCACGTCGTACCATCTCGCACTTAC